>NZ_QTPZ01000037.1:0-77890 GCF_003853505.1 Burkholderia sp. Bp9015 | reverse complement strand
CTCGAGCGCAACGAGCACGCGCAGCAGCGTCGCTTCGACCTGTCGGACCTGCGCTACAAGAACGGTGTCGACAGCTATCTGTCGGTGCTGACCGCGCAGACCGACCTGTACTCGGCGCAGCAGTCGCTGATCAGCGCACGTCTGGCACGCTGGACGAACCTGGTCACGCTGTACCGCGCACTGGGCGGCGGCTGGATCCAGCGCGCCGGCGAGACGCCGCGCGCACCGGATCAATCGATCGGTAGCGATGGTTCGTAAAACGAAGCGCAGTGCATTGCTCACCCGTGAAGCCATCCTGGATGCGGGTGAGCAGCTATTTGTCGAACGCGGATTTCAAACCGTTACCCTGGACGACATTGCGAAGTCCGCAGCGCTAACGCGCGGCACCGTGTATTGGCATTTCGGCAGCAAAGGCGATTTGCTACGTGCGATCCTCGAGAGATTGCAGTATGGATTGCACGAGGATCTGCTCGCGCTGACGCGACCCGCGACCCGCGAGCAACGAAGCCGCCTTCCGCAACGTCGATCGCTTCTGCCGAACCATGGTTTCTGACGGGACGGCAAACCCGGAGGGCGGCGCATGGATCGGCCGATGCATCGCAAACTACGGCGCATTCCTCGAGGATCCGGGTACCGCACCCCTCGTCGGACAGTTGTTCAGGAGATGCACGAGGCACTATCCGAAACCATCCAGAGATCTCGCGCCGGTCAGAATGGTGCCGACGCCCATATACAGAAAGAAGCCGAAAACAGACGCATTGCTGTTGCAGGCGCTCCTTGTCGGGTATGCGAGGCTGACAGCGATTCATGCACGGCCGCGCAACCTCAGGGCGGCTGCAGCGGGTCTGGTGCGCCCGCCGTCGAGACGATGAAATCGTGACGGGTCCGGCGATTCTTGACGGACCGTTACGTAATCAACGTGCGGTGCTCAAAACGCGTGTGGCCAGGCTGCATATGGACTGCCGATGCGGAGTTGCTCCGGCGGCCGTCGCGGCACGACCGAACCGGTACCGCGGTGAACCGCGAATCAACTGGAACCCGTGCCGTACATTGGAACCGCATGGTAACATGCGCGTTACAGCTACATTACGCCCGCGGCGGTCGCGAATGCGTCGCAATGTAGCATATTGAAATCCAATGACCTTCCAGAGGGAATGCTGCCGATATGATGCGCTCAGTCCAACGTATCCTTGCGATCTTCGAAAGCTTCAGCGCGGAGAGAAGCAGCCTGTCGTTGCAAGAGATCGCGGATCGCATCGATTTGCCGAAATCCACGACCTTCCGGATCGTTCAGAGCCTGGAGCGTGCGGGGTATCTCGTTCGCCTGGAAGATAACCAGTATTGCCTGTCGTTCCGGTTTACCCGGCTGGCCGGCCTGGTGCGCAGCACGCTGACGATTCGGGAGATTGCCCGGCCGTTCCTGCTGGATCTGGCGGAACAGACGAAGGAAACCGTATCGATCCATACGGTCAACGGCGGGAATCGTGTCTGTATCGATGCCGTATCCACTGCTACGGCGCCGCTGCGGGCGGTCGTTCAGGCCGGCGAGCAAATTCCGCTGCTGGCAGGTTCCGCGTCGAAGGTGCTGATGGCTTACCTGCCGAAGACTGAGCTGACTCCCATCGTCACCAGTGCCGCCCGGGCCCGAAAGATGACGAAAGCCGACTTGCTCGAGGAGCTGGCGCGGGTGCGCGAGCAAGGCTACGCGGTTTCGCATGGCGAGCGACTTCTCGGCATTTCCGCGATTTCAGCACCGATCAAGGACTTCAACGAGGAAGTGCATTATTGCCTGTCGGTCGGCGCGCCGACCGTCCGGATGCAAATGCACGAAAAGGAGTTCATCAAGCTCGCCGTGACGGCGGCCGCCGATATCTCCCGGCAGTATGGCGGCAAGGCGCAGTAGCGGCAGATCCAACCCGCAGCTGCGTCCCGCCGCGTCGGGAGATCAGAAAAGCGAGCCGATCATGCCGCCTTCGACGGCGATGGTCGAACCCGTGATAAACCCGGCCTGCATCGATGCGAGGAACGTCACGACCCCTGCCAGCTCCTCCTGGGAACCCATGCGTCCCAGCGGCGTGAGTTTCTTGCGTGTTTCCGCCTGCTCGGCTGTATACGCGGCGGCTCCGCTGCGATGCGGCGTCTCGATGAGGGCCGGCGCAACGCAGTTCACCGTGATACCTCGATCGCCGAGTTCGTTGGCGAGATGCTTCATGTAGGCGGTGACGCCCGCGCGGAAAACCGTTGACAGGCTATGGTGCGGCATCGGCGACTTCACGGATGCAGAGGTGATCGCGATGATGCGCCCCCAGCCGCGTTCGCGCATCGCCGGCGTGATTTGCTTGAGGACCTGAATGGTGCTCCATAGCTGATTCTGATAGGCCTCGGTCCATCTGGCCTCGTCGGTTTCGTCCAGCGTGGCGCGGATCGGATTGGGCGGGCGGCTCGTATTCACGACGACGATGTCGGGGCCGCCGAATTCGCGTCCGATTGTGGTGGCGAGGCGTTCCACGTCGCCGCTCACGCGCATGTCGCCAGGCACCGTCACGGCCCGTACGTGATATGTGCGCTCGATCTCATCGGCAACAGCCTGCAGTTTGTCGGCCGACCGCGCGAACAGTACGACGTTGGCGCCTTCGGCAGCAAGGGCATGAGCGATATTTCGGCCCATTCCGCCGCTCGACGCGGTGACGAGGGCGGTCTTTCCTTTGATTCCCAAATCCATGAGGGTTCTCGCGATGCTCGGGTGGTGGGGGGCGGGTCAGCCCGAGATGACGACTTCGTCGCCTTCGACGCTGAAGCGATGGGGCATGTCTTCCGATACCCACTCCATGTAGGACAGAACGTTCGAGAATCGGCGATCGTCCGGACGCAATATTTCCGGACGATACTGCTTGTCGATTGCCATCGGAAGAAACGAGGTGCGGACGACGCCTTCGCCCGAGATCGTCGCCTTTGCCATTAATGCCAGCGTGCTCGCCTTGCCGTAAGGCATGAACGGGTAGTCGGGGTCGAGATCCGTGTGGTTGCGCACTGCGCCGTGTGCCCAGGCCGGCTCGTCGTGCCACGACGGCGCGGCGAAGGGCTTCGTCATGGCGAACACGCCGAGACTGTAGAAGATCGTTTTGCCTCGATAGACCTCGATGGCTTTCGGAATATGCGGCGAATGCCCGACGACCAGGTCGGCGCCTGCTTCGATCGCTGCGTGGGCGACGACGACTTGATAGTCCGGGATGATGCGCGGCAGGCGAATCACGCCGGCGTGGTATGCGAGCACGACGACATCAACCTGACTCCGCAGCGTGGCGATGTCTTCCAGCAACATGTCGAGGTCGTTCGGGTTCGGCTCCGTTCGCACGCGTACGGACTGATGCGGTCCGCGCGGCTCGTAGCGGGTCTCGATCCCGATGTTCATCACGCCTGGTTTGTCCGGCCCGGCCTCGCTGCCTTGTGCCGCGACGGAGGTGTAGCCCAGGTAGCCGACCGTTACACCATTCTTCTCGATGATCGCGGCGCGCCTTGCTTCCTTGCGATCCCTGCCTGCGCCGGTCACCTGGACGCCGTGTGCATTCATCAACATCCTGGTGTCCAGCATCGCATCCACGCCAGCATCGCAGCTATGGTTGTTTGCAAGGGTGACGGCGTCAAAGAGACCGCTCGTGAATATCTGCGCCATTTCGACCGGCTGGCAGACCTGCGGGGCATGCTCGGTTTTCACGCCACGGTTCGAATATGCCCGCATGCAGTTGATGAAACGGAAGTCGGCTCGCTCCAGTGCGGGGCGCACGAGGGCGGTATAGCCGTCGATCGGGAAGCCTGCGGCAGGCCCGTGGACCGGGCCGCAATCGCCTGCGATCAGCAGTGAGGCGGTTTGTGTCATTGCTCCTCCAGCATATCTCGAATCGCAGTCTGACAGCGACTGGCGTCAGGCGCACGATGCAGTGACGATTCGATGGTTTTGTTCTAGTGAGTGGAACTCGTACCGATAAACAGAACCTATGATAGCATTACTTTCAACGCATGGAGGCGCCGGGTTCGAACCTGGTGAGGCGGCTGGATCGCCCCGTTAGCCGCAATGTCGGGAGCAGGATGCCGGACGGCCTGGGACCTTTCGGATGCCCGGGTGACGGACGATTTCAACCTTGGAGATAGGAGTACAGGAGAACCTCATGAATTCAAATCGCGGTCCCGGCTGGACACCCTCGCAGCGGCTTGAGGGCAAGGTAGCTGTAGTTATCGGCGCGGGGCAGAGCCCCGGCGAAGGGTTTGGTAACGGTCGGGCGACGGCGGTGCGTTTCGCGCGCGAGGGTGCGCGCGTGCTCGCAGTCGATAGGAATCTCGAATCCGCAGAGGAAACGGCGGCGCTGATCCGTAGTGAAGGTTTCGAGGCGGTGGCCGCGGCGGCCGACGTCACGCGCGAAAGCGAGCTGGGCCAAGCCATGCGGCAAGCCAAGGAGCGCTGGGGCACGCTCGATATCCTGCACAACAACGTGGGGGTCAGCCTCGGTGGCGGCGACGCGGACCTGATGGATCTCACCGAAGAAAAATTCGACAACATCTGCCGGATCAATCTGCGCGGCACGATGTTCGCATGCAAGCATGCGGTCGCGATCATGCGGGAACAACGCTCGGGCGCGATCGTCAACGTTGCCTCGGCTGCCGCGCTCGGCAAGTATCCGTATGCCGTGTACAAGGCGACCAAGGCCGGCGTGATCGCGTTTACCGAGCAGTTGGCGCTGCAGAACGCGCCGTTCGGCATCCGGGCGAACAGCATTCTGCCCGGGCTGATCGCCACCCCGATGGCGGTCGACACGCGCGTGCGCGAATGGAATCAATCGCGCGAGCAGGTGGAGGCGGAACGTAACGCGAAAGTGCCACTCGGCCGTCAAGGGACCGCGTGGGACGTGGCGAATGCCGCGCTGTTCCTGGCGTCGGATGAGGCCGATTTCGTCACGGGTATTTCGATGCTCGTCGATGGCGGCCGCATCCTGAACAGGATCTGACGAACATCGCGGGGGCGGGGCGAGTGACGCCCCGCCCCCGCGTGCTCGTCGCTCAATACGCAACCGAGTTGGTGCGTATTGAGCGACGGGGCAGTCAGCGGACGCCGACGATACCCATCCAGTACTGAAGCTGGCCGTTCGGCGTGTCGACATCATATTTCCGCACGAACTCCAGACGTCCGTCCGCGAGGATGCGAAACACGGACAGCGCTGCAGGTGTCACATCGACGTCGTCGCCCCGGCGAACAGCGAGTGGCTTGATGCTGGCGGCGATGAGTAGGCGACCGCTCGGATCGCACGCGAACGTCCGGACGTGAAACGATTGGGTGTCTGCGTGCTGGATCGGTTCGAGGTTGCCCGAGTCGGGGTCGATGCGAAACACTGCAATGTTGTTTTCTCCGCCGCCAAATACCTTCTGGCCGGCGAAGTCGACCGTATGGTCAGCCCGGTTTGCTACATAGACCCATCGACCGATCGGGTGCACATGGATCGGGCCGCCGAGTTGGCGAGGATTCGCACGGAGCGGCTCCGCCAGCGTATTGAGCGAGCAGGCAGGCTCCGCCTCGATCGCTCCATCGGCGAAACGAAACTGGTAGACCCGATTGGTGCGTTCGTCGGACGCATAGAGCCACGGCTTCGACGGATGGAAGTCGACATGTCGTGGCCCGAACCCGTATCCACCGCGGGGAGCAACGACCTCGCCCGGCGACAGCTTGCCGTCCACGAATTCAAAGGAACGCAATGCACCGGGCTCCTCGGCTCGTTCTTCCTTCGCCTGATTGCCGCGATCGACGATCAAGGCTGGCGAGCCGCTCGGAAACACCATGACTTGATGCGGATAGATGCCGAAGTCCAACGTTTCGGAATGTGCGATCGGTTCACCGATCTTTCCGTCGTGTTCGATTCGGTGTACGGTAATCCCGCTCGCGGGAAAATTGTGCCCGCTCAAAATGAAGCGCCCGGATGGGTCGACGCACATGTGAACCGCACGACGATCGAGTGACCTCGGCCCGCCATGCGCGGACAGCGCGCCGTCGGGTCCGATCGTATACGCACTCACATGGTTGAAGTCCGAGCGCATGCGCGGGCCGCTGCTGCTGGTGGTGACGTACAGGTGCGAGCGGGAAGGATGGGGCCACGCATATTGCACTTTGGCCGGCACGCGAATCGTTGCTCTCTTCGAGAGGGTTGCCGCGTCGACGTCGACGTCATAGTGCGTGATCGTGTCTCCGACCGCGCTGTACAAGGCTACGCCTGCCATCTAAATTCTCCGGATGAAGCGCCGTGTTCAGGAGTGGACGGCGCGAACGCACGGACCGTGCCAGCCCGTCCGTTATGCGTGCGTGTCGGCCACGGGCGTGAACATCGGAATCGAGTGACCGCCTTCCGATTTCTTGAAAACGACCTTGACGCGCTGGCCGATTCTGACCGCGTCGAGATCGGTATCGACGATGTTCGTCATGAGCGTCGTGCCCTCGTCGAGCGTCACATAGGCGATGCAGTAAGGGGTCGGCGTGCCGCGTCGCGTGACACTGAACGCATAGATCGTCCCGAGTCCCCGTGCATCCTTCCATTCGAGGTGGTCGCTCCAGCAGAACGGGCACAACGACCGCGGATAGTGGTGCGGTTCGTTGCAGGCATTGCAGTATTTGACGAGTAGTCTGCCATCCGACGCGGCGTCGAAATACGGCTCGTCGCCCGGATTCATGGCGGGGTCGTTGATCTTGCGGTCGGTATATGGGGTGGCCATTTGCTTATTCCCTTTCCATGATGAGCGTTGCGGCGCCATGACGGTGCCCAATTGCGCCGCCGATGCCGGTCGCGAGTGCCAGCGAGCAGTTGCGTACCTGGAGTTCCGGACGGGCTTCGCCGCGCAGTTGGCGAACTGCCTCGATGATCTTCGTGATCCCGCCACGATTGGACGGATGGTTGTTGCACAGCCCGCCGCCGTCCGTATTGAACGGAAGCTTTCCGATGCCCGAAATCAGATTGCCGTCGGCTACGAACTTTCCGCCTTCACCCTTCTTGCAGAAGCCGAGATCCTCGAGCTGGAGGATCACCGTGATCGTGAAGCTGTCGTAGATCGATGCGTACTGGATGTCCGAGGGGCGGACACCGGCCTCCTCGAATGCGCGTGGGCCGGTCCATGCCGCGCCCGTGTAGGTGAGATCGATCTTGCCGCCCATCTGATGCTTCGTGGATTCACCGCTGCCCAGAATCTTGACCGGTGGGCGATTGAGTGCTTTCGCGATCTCCGGGCGCGCCACAATCACGGCGCCACCGCCATCGCTGACGACACATGAGTCGAGCCGGTGAAGTGGGTCCGAGATCATGGGCGAGGCGAGGACGTCGTCCACGCTGACCACGTTTTTCAGCATCGCGTTCGGGTTGTATTGCGCGTGGTGCGACGCGGCCACCTTGACCCACGCGAGCTGTTCGCTCGTGGTGCCGTATTCGTGCATGTGCCGCATGGCTGCCATCGCATACAAATTCACAGTCACCGGGTTGTACGGCATCTCATAGGGCGCATCGGGAAGATTGACGCCACGCACCCGTACCTGGGTGCCTGAAATGCCTTCGGAGTTCGGCCGACCGGCGAGGGTGATCATCGCTACGTTGCATTTGCCGGCTGCAATGGCCTGGGCAGCGTGCGCGACGTGGATCAGGTACGAGCATCCTCCCATGTCCGTCGAGTCGATGTGCTTCAGCCTGTTCAGGTTAAGGTAGTTGGCCATCGACCACGCGTTCGCGCCGGGCGCATCGCCCGCGCAGAAATACCCGTCGATGTCGTCTTTCGACAGGCCGGCGTCATCAAGCGCGCCCTTCGCGACCTCGGCGTGCAACTGGGCGACCGAATGGTTCGGCGCCTTGCGCAGCGGATGCTCGTATGCGCCGACGATATATGCCTTGCCTCTGATAGTCATGTGCTGACACTCCTCCATGTTTTCGGAACGGACGGGTTGTGTCGGCCGCACTGCCGGCATGCGCTTCCAGGCGCTGCAGCATCGGTTCTGCGCAGCTGGAAACCGATCCGTACGCACACGGACCGGACGACACAAATGGGCTCCTTGGTTTCACTGAGTGGAATTAATGCTACTCAGTAAAACGCATGATACCATCGGATCGACGTTGCACAGGGATGTGGGAGTGGGCTCGGCGACGCACGAATGCCGTGTCCGCCAGCGAAACGGGGTGGCCCGCTTGCGCCTGGAACGCGTGTGTTGCGTATGCCGCGCGTGGGCACTTCCGGATGGTTCTTACGATATGGAAAATGAGATGAGCGACCTTCAGCTTGTGAAATATGACGTTGAGGACGGCGTTGCCGTCATCACCATCGACAATCCGCCCGTCAATGCGCTTGCGCCCGGGATGCGAGAAAGCATCATTGAAGGCGTTGCGCGCGCAAACGACGATCCGGCCGTCGACGCGATCGTGCTCATCGGTGCGGGGCGCAATTTCATTGCTGGCGCCGACATCCGTCAGTTCGGCAAGGCTCGCTCGATCACCAGCAGCGTCAGCACGGCGGCACTGGACGCGAGCCGCAAGCCGGTCATTGCCGCGCTTCACGGTTATGCGCTGGGTGCCGGCCTCGAGCACGCGTTGGCGTGTCACTATCGGATCGCCTCGACGGATGCCAAGGTCGGCTTGCCGGAAGTCGCTATTGGGATCATTCCGGCAGGCGGCGGCACGCAGCGTCTACCACGCTTGATCGGGCCGGAAGCCGCACTCGACATCATCGTGACCGGTCGTCATGTCGCCGCAGTTGAAGCGCTGCGCCTCGGGATCGTGACCGACGTCGTGAGTCCGGACTCATTGCGCGGTGCGGCCCTCGATCTCGCCAGGCGCGTCGCCAGTGCACGGCCGCTTCCGCGCGTGCGGGACAGGTCGGAGCGCATCGAGGAGACGCGACGCGACAGGACCCGCTGGGACGCCGCGCGCGCGAAAGCATCTGCCCGCGCCAAAAAGCTGATGGCACCTCAGCATGCGATCGCATGTGTCGAAGCATCGATCGAGAAGCCGTTCGACGAGGGCCTTGCGCTGGAGCAGCGTTCCATTGCGGAACTGGAAGGTTCGGACGAGGCCCGCGCGCTGCGCTATGCATTTTTCGCGGAGCGGGAGGCCGCGAAGATTCCCGGCGTGCCGGCCGAACTCAAGCCCGCGCGGGTCGCATCCGCCGCCGTGATCGGTGCGGGGACGATGGGAAGCGGCATTGCAATGTGTTTCGCGGATGCCGGGATCCCTGTCAGCGTGCTCGAGGCGACGCCCGAGGCGCTGGAGCGTGGCATCAACCGCATTCGCGATACTTATGCGGTCAGGGTCAAGCGCGGAAGCCTCACGCAGTCGGAAATGGACGCGCGCATGGCGCGCATCCGCACCGCCGAGCGTTATGAAGAAATTGCGGATTGCGATGCGGTGGTCGAGGCGGTATTCGAGCGCATCGATCTCAAGCGCGAAGTATTTTCGAAGCTGGATGCGGTGATGAAGCGCGGTGCATTGCTGCTCACGAACTCGTCCGCGATCGACATCGACACCATGGCCGCGATGACCCATCGTCCGAAAGACGTTGCGGGTGCGCACTTCTTCGCGCCAGCGAACGTCATGAAACTGTGCGAGATCGTCCGAGGCGAACAGTCTTCGATCGAGACGATCGTGCGTGCATCACGTATGGGCCGGGATCTCGGCAAGGTCAGCGTGGTGTCAGGCACCTGCGACGGATTTGCAGCCAATCGCAGTCGCGCACCGCTCGTCACCGAGATGATGCTGATGCTGGAGGAGGGCGCGCTTCCCGAGCAGGTCGACAAAGTCATGGTCGAGTTTGGCTATCCGATGGGACCGTTCGCGGTCAGCGATCTGTCCGGGCTCGATGTCAGCTACGACACACGCAAACGCCGTGCGGCAGCGGATCCGACCTATCGGAAACTTCACGTCCCGGACCGCATGGTGGAGTTGGGGCGAAAGGGGCAGAAGTCGGGCGCCGGATGGTATCGATACATCGAGGGTGATCGTACGCCCCATCCGGATGAGGAAGTCCGCCGAATCATCGCGGAGGTCGCCAACGAACTCGGTGTTCCCCAACGTACGTTCACCGACGATGAAATCCTGAGGCGGATGCTGTTCGCATCCGTCAACGAAGCATGCAAGATCCTCGAGGACGGCAAGGCATATCGCGCGAGCGACATCGATGTCATGTGGCTCTATGGTTTCGGGTTCCCGCGACATCGCGGTGGTCTGATGTACTGGGCCGATTCGATCGGTGCGAAGGAGATCTATCGTCAGGTATGCGAATGGCATAAGCGCTACGGGAAGCGATGGAAGCCGAGCGGTCTGCTGTTGAAAGTGGCCGAAGACGGTGGCTTCTTGCGAGACGTCAAGGTGCGAGCCTGAACGGCGGCGGCGCGTGCGTCGCATTGTTGACGCCAGCGGGCGCGATCGGACGGCCGCTGGTTTTGAAGATCGATGAAATGGTGAATCAGATGAGTGCAAACGTGAATGAGACTGGCCATGGTACCGAACCGAAAAGCGAGCCGGTACAGCTGGAATTCAAACTGTGGCAGTGCGTGCTGTGCGGCTTCGTCTATGACGAAGCGGAAGGCATGCCGGCCGAGGGCATCCCTGCCGGGACGCGATGGGCGGACGTCCCGGACGACTGGATTTGCCCTGAATGTTCCGCGACGAAGATCGACTTCGAGATGATCGAGATCTAGCCGGAGCGGTGTTACCAAGCCGGCGATCATCCGCCGGCGCGGGGCCAGGGTGTCGATGTGCGGAGCATCAGGGAGCGGGAAATGGAGCGCGGGCAATCGCTACGCTGGATCGTTAGCAAGTGGTTTGGCACAACGGGCGGGAACGTGATCCGACTGACTCGCTCGGGCCTCGGTCACCCGCATGACGTGCGCTGCGTGCGGGTTGACTCCGTGGTGGCCGGGCGGGAATTTACGATTTTCTTTTTTCGCGACGAAGCCGGCTGCTGGAGCGTGTCGCCGCCGAGGGGAAGGCGAACGGTGCGTGCCGTGGATTGATTCAGGCGTTGCCGAGGGCGAGCTATCGCCAACGCGGTGCGCACATGCACTTCGGAACGGTTTCAGAAATGAGCCAGCGACGAGCTTCGTATCCCGTTGTTGCCCATGTTATTC
This sequence comes from Burkholderia sp. Bp9015, assembly GCF_003853505.1. Lineage (NCBI taxonomy): Bacteria > Pseudomonadati > Pseudomonadota > Betaproteobacteria > Burkholderiales > Burkholderiaceae > Burkholderia > Burkholderia sp. Bp9015. The sequence goes on along the minus strand of NZ_QTPZ01000037.1, from coordinate 66,756 downwards.
TGCGCCGGATAGCTATCCATCGACATCAGCATGGACTTCGGGCGAGCAGTTCATCACGGTTCGAAGTGTCGGCGAGGAATGATTTACCTACCTGTTCTGGTGTCGCGTGCCAGTGACTCTATAGAGCCGATCAGATGATTGTTGGGTTCACGAGGGTGTCAGTGCGGATCGTAGACCCAGGGCGTTATCTTCGCGGTCAGCTTGTGCCATGTACCATGCCGTGATGCTGTTCAGGCTGCGGCCGCGTATGTTCTCGATGCGCGTTTTCAATCGTGTCGCACCGTATCCTTGAATGCGACGATGCCCGCTGTCAAAGCCGGGCACCTTGCAGAAAAACGCTCGTGGCGGTGACGTTCCTGCGGTCACCGCCATTTTCTCCCGGGTCAACGTCGCTCAGTGCGCGTCATGCAACACTGCAGTGCCAGCATCGGATGGAGCGCCTTCGACCGACGTGCGAAGACGGATGCCTCGGGTCTCGGGTACGAATTGCGTAGCAACAAGGCACATCAACGCGATTGCACTAACGTAGAGAGCCGGGGCGAGAGGCGTGCCGATCGCCTGAGTCAGATACGTCGCGATGAACGGGCTGGTGCCGCCAAACAGCGCTACGCTGATCTGGTACGAGATTGCGTGTCCGGTTGCCCGGAACGACGTCGGGAAGAACTCAGGTGCCGCGACGAAGTTGGCACCGCCATTGATCCCGAGCCCGATTGCTAGCAGGACTTGCCCCATTACGGCGCCACTAAACGTTCCAGAAGCCGCAAGATGCATCGCTGGATAGGCTGCGAGCGCGAGCCAGGCTGCGCCGAACGTCAGCACACGCTTGCGTCCGAACCGATCGCTAAACATACCGCCCAGCGGAAGCAGCAGCGACAGAACGATGACTGCGATCGCGTTGGAAATGAGTGCAGACATCGGCTCCAGCTTTGCCACGCGGACGAGAAACGTGTACATGAAACCCAGCAGCAGATAAGCGCCGACCGAATACACCGGCTGGATCATCACGACGTTCAACATGCCCCTCACGCCGCCCGATTGCAGCGCGGCGCGCAGTGGGTTGTCGGCATTGTTCTTGCGAGCGGCCTGCTTGAATTCCTCAGGCTCATCGATGCTCCGCCTCAGCCAGAACCCGACCACGCCGATCAGGCCACCCATCAGGAAGGGAATTCGCCAGAGCCACTCGGCGTAGGCGGTCGATCCAACTGATTGGACGGCAATGAGCAGGCCGGCAACGACCGCGTTCGGCAGGTGGGAAAAGATCAGGGTAAAGCCGAGCCACCGTCCTCGCTGATCGTCGGGCGCTGCTTCCACGATAAAGCTTGTCGTGCCGGACGTCTCTCCGCCCAGCGCCAGTCCCTGCGCGAAACGGCACATCACAAGCAGGATCGGCGCCGCAATACCGATCTCGGCATAGGTCGGCAACACGCCCATCAACGCTGTGCCTAGCGCCATCAACCAGACCGTCATGGCCATGACTTTGACCCGACCGATTCGGTCCGCGATCATGCCGAACATCAGGCCTCCGAGCGGTCTGGCGAGAAACGCCACGGCATAGACGGCGAAAGTACTCAGTATCGCGGCAGTTCGATCGCTGCCCGGGAAAAAGTGTGTCGCGAGGATCGGCACCGAAAAGCCGAACACCGCGAAGTCGTATATCTCGCCGAAATTCCCGATCGAACCGGCGGCAAGCGTGCGCCAAGGACTGGATCTGGACATTGTCTCCTCCCATTGATGGGGATATGTTCTTTCAATCTGAGCGAGCGCCCCGCATGCGGGCCACGAAATTCGATGTGGCGGCAATGAGCGTTCGTCGTTGACCTGCATAACTGCGGCGGGACGCGCAGTCAAGGAACCCGATGAACCCGGTCGTTCCGACGGCAGTCTTCGTGAGGATGAGCGATTTTATCGATTCCTTGATTCGTATTCCTATGTTAAATGTTTGAGAAAAAGTAATGAGAAATTTATGGTTTGCATCTCCTTGTGAGACTGATTAACCTCCCTAGGTAGCGATCGAGCGGCGTGCTTTCGAGTCGCGTGCGATCATGTCCGCCCCTTTCTCTCCGATCATCATCGATGGCGCGTTCGTATTGCCGGCCGTCACGCGCGGCATGATCGATGCATCGACGACACGGAGTCGTTCCACGCCTCTGACGTTCAGGCGCTCATCGACGACAGCCATCGAATCGCGCCCCATCTTGCAGGTTCCGGCCGGGTGAAACGCCGAATTGCCGTGCTGTTCCATGAAGCGGAGAAGAGCATCGTCTGATTCCGTGCTCGCACCGGGGAAACGTTCGCTCACGACGCGAGATGCGATCGGCTCAGTCGACATTATTTTCCGGATCTGCCTGACGCCCTGGATCATCGCGTGGATGTCTTCTTCATGGCAGAGGAAGTTGGGTGTGAATGCGGGAGATTGCGCCGGATCCGCCGATCGCAGCGTTACTGTTCCTGTCGCGGACGGACGGACACGGTATACCGAGGCGGACATGGCCGGGACCGGATCGACCTCGATCTTTCCGTTCTCGTGATACGTGAACGTCATCGGACGAAAACTGATCTGCAGATCTCCGTAAGGCTCGTCCGGCCTGCTTTTTACGAACGCCGCCACCTGTGACGAACCGAGCGCGAGGTAGCCGGAGTGTGTTGTCACGTATTTCAGACCTTGCCAGTATTTCCTGAGGCCATTGAGGTCGCGGTTGTACGAACTGTCGCAGGTCGAGGTGAAACTGCAGTGCACGTAGAAGTGATCCTGCAAATTCCGTCCGACGCCGGGCAGATCGTTCAATACCGGTATCCCGTGACGTTGGAGTTCGGTTCCCGCGCCGATTCCCGACAACATGAGGATCTGCGGGGAATTGAGTGCGCCGGCGGCAAGAATGATCTCGCGAGATGCACGCAGGATGCGTCGTTCGCCTTGTTCGACCACCTCGACACCGACCGCTTCACGCCCTTCGAATATGATTCGCTGGACCAGGCATCCGGTACGGATCTCGAGATTCGCCCGGTCGCGGACCGGTTCGACAAACGCCGTGTAGGATGAATCGCGCTGGCCAGATCGGATATTGTGCTGAATGAAGCCGACGCCATCGTGGCGCTCGCCATTCAGATCTTCGGTATAAGGGATACCGCTGTTGACTGCTGCTTTGACGAAGTCAACGGAACTCGGGTGCCGGATGACCGGGTCGCTGATGCATAGGGGGCCGCCAGTTCCGCGGTAGTGATCTTCACCGCGCTCATTGTGCTCCATTCGCTTGAAGTAGGGCAGCAGGTCGTCATAAGCCCATCCAGTATTTCCGAGACTTTGCCAGTAGTCGAAGTCTTGGCGATGTCCGCGGATATACACCATGCCATTGATTGAGCTTGACCCTCCGAGACCTTTGCCTCGTGGCCAGTACATGCGGCGCTCGAGCAGAGTTGGCATGGGTTCCGTGTAGTAGTTCCAGTTGAACTGCTCGTTGAAGAAGAGCTTTGCCATGCCGGCTGGCGTTCGAACCCAGAACTTGTCGGCATCCGGTCCGGCCTCGAGCAGCAGTACGCGGTTCTCCCTGTTTTCGCTCAGCCGGCGGGCGAGGACGCAGCCGGCCGAGCCCGCGCCGATCACAATATAGTCGTGCGTATCCATGTGTGGGATTTCATTGAATCCTGTTGTTGGCACGTCGTGCCCGGTTGCGCTGGCCTGGTCTGACTCGGCCGCAACACCGGGCGTGACTTGACTTCGTCGGGTACCGAATCATGTGACCGGACGGATGCCGAGTCCATTTCATTCGCACAGGCATTCACGTGTGCGCCTGCAATTTCCGTCGATCAAAGACGCATGAGGACCGACTTCGTCTGCGTATACGCTTCGATCGACTCGGCCCCCATCTCGCGCCCGTATCCCGATTGCTTGTATCCACCGATGGACATGACCGGGTCGGTCTCCGCATACGTGTTGATCCACACGCGCCCCGACTTCAGCGCGCGCGCCACGCGATGCGCGCGGCTCACGTCACGCGTCCACACGGCGGCCGCCAGACCATACAGCGTGTCATTGCCCTTGAGAATGGCATCGTCCTCGTCACGGAACGGAATGATCGACAGGACCGGGCCGAAGATTTCTTCCTGCGCGATCTGCATCTTGTTCGATACGTCCGAGAAGACCGTCGGTTCGACAAAGTAGCCGACATTGCCGACGCGTTCGCCACCGGTATTGAGCGTTGCGCCTTCCACCTTGCCCGCATCGATGTAAGACAGCACGCGATCCATCTGTCTGCGTGAGACGAGGGGCCCCAATTGCGTATCCTGCGCCAGCGGAGAACCGACCCTGTACTGCGAAGCGATATCCGATATGCGTCGCGCGACTTCGTCGTGAAGGCTTTCATGCACGAAAAGACGCGTGCCGGCCGAGCAGATCTGTCCCGAGTTCCGGCAGAACCCGACTACCGCCGCTTCGATCGCCTTGTCGAGGTCAGCGTCGGGGAAGATGATGTTTGGCGACTTCCCGCCCAACTCGAGCGTAACCTTCTTCATGTTGCCGGCGGACGCCTGCAGGATCTGCCGGCCGACGCCGGTCGAACCGGTAAACGCGATCTTGTCGATGTCAGGATGTGCCGCCATTGCCGCGCCGGCGGTTGCACCGAACCCCGGAACGACATTGACGACGCCGGGCGGCAGGTCGAGTTCATGGATCAGTTCGGCGAGTCGCACCGTCGACAGGGGTGCCTGCTCGGCCGGTTTCAGGATCGCGGTGTTCCCACAAGCCAATGCCGGCCCCAGCTTGGAAGCCGCCATTACAAGCGGGACATTCCATGCGTTGATGAGTGCGCAGACGCCCATCGGCTCGCGCAACATATAGATAAACTTCGCATCGTCGGTCGGATTGGTCGTCCCGTGGATCTTGGTAACCCAACCGGCGTAGTAGCGGAAAAGCTCGGCTGTCGACGCGACGCGACCGGCGGAAAACGCGACCGGTGCACCCATGTCGAGGCTCTCAAGGACAGCGAGTTCATCGGCATGCTGCTCGACCGCATCGGCGATTCTCAGCAGATACCGGGCGCGTGCATGGGGCGAGATCCCGCTCCACGTCTTCGACTCCAGTGCCTTGCGTGCAGCAATGACGGCTTTGTCGATGTCGGCGCTGTCTGCTTCCGCGACCATCGTCAGCGTTTCCTCTGTCGCCGGATTGCTCGTTTCGAACGTGCGGCCAGAGGCCGCCTCGACCCATTGTCCGCCAATCAGCAGGCGTTTGGGACCGGACTTCAGCCAATCGAGCGCCTTTTGATGACCTGCGCTGATCGGCAATGAACTGACAGATGAAGACGACACTTTGGTTCTCCTATGGATGTAAATCGTCGCTCGACAGCAGCAATGGTGAGGGTACGACTCTGGCGTCCGTAGCGACCCGTACGTTCAGGCGACCCAGGTGCGCCGTGACCGACGATCGCTGCGGAACGCGTGAGCGGCTTGTTCGATGACCCCGGACTGAAAGGGAAATCTCCCGTTGTTCACTTGACGAAAGATGAGCGCACTTCAGGAGGGAAGTGGGCGGTCGTCGATGGCGAGAAATTTTCCCGGGAATATCGGCAGTCAGGTTTGATGAGATCAATGCTTGCCACGTGTCACCTCTCATGTACTGCGGTCGGGGTATGTGTGGAATCGGTCGGTGCTCGTACGGCACTGACCGACTCTCCCTCTGATGGAAATCATACTAGCACGTATTCTGATAGATAGCATGGGTTCCATGTAGTGGAACTTTCGTTGCGACAGGGCGCTTGATCGCTATTGCTTTCGCGAAGCATGGGACGGCCTCGTCGAACACGTTGGGATGTCGTCGAAGGAAAGTTGAGTTACGGAATTGCCGACGAACGGACAGACGCAGTCGCGGGAAATTGGCGTGATGACAAGCGAGGCATTGTGCGGGAACGACGAATGCGCAACTCGTGAACAGCGCTCATACCCACATTCATATCAAGTCATCAATCTGGTGACTTGTCTGACTTATGATGTTTTGCTGCACAGACCGAGAAGACGGCGCCCGCCATGCATACGACTGTGCCAACGAAAAAATGAGAGACGGCAGCAACTTCAAGGCACGAGGTTTGATGCAACGCGCATGTGGAGATGGCAACTTATGACGTGGGATATCGTATCGAAGGCCGTTTCGATCACGACAATCACGATGCTGTGTTCTGGCTCATTGGATGCCGCGGAACTGGCAAAGAGTACAAACGTGAGCGGCGGCGGAATTCAAGGAGAGAACCGAGTGAAGATTGCGATCAGCATCGATGGCCGAAAAGTCGTCGCCGAGCTCGAAGACAGCGCGACAAGCAGAGATTTCCTGTCTCAGCTACCGATGACGTTGAAGTTCGAGGACTATCACGCGACCGAGAAGATTGGCTATCTTCCGCGCAAGCTGTCGACGTCTGGCGCGCCGGACGGTTTTGATCCATCTATTGGTACCGTCGCCTACTACGCGCCTTGGGGAAACATTGCGGTCTTTTATAACGACTTCGGATACTCGAGATCTCTGATCAATCTCGGGCAAGTCGTGTCCGGGTTGGATATCCTGACGAGAGCGTCGTCGTTCAACGCAAAGATCGAACGCGTTGAGGATGAGTGAAGATTCCTTTCGCTTGACATTGCTCCGAGTTGACGCGTGCCAGTCGTGTTTTCATCTGAACATGATGGTGTTGCCACAAAGGATTAATCGTCGAGGCCCGACATGGGATGGTAATCCCCCGTTCTCTACCAGTTTCAGAAGTAGAAACTAAGCGTGCCTAGGTTGCGTGATCGGATCGACTAAAGCTCCGACGTTGGTAAAGAAGGCCGGAGAAATCGGTGCCTGCCGACTCGCCCGGCAGGCACCCCCGTCAGTTGAGAAAGCGCTCGGTGAGGCGCACCCAGTAGCCGGCTCCCACTGCGAGAATCTCGTCGTTGAAATCGTAACCCGGGTTGTGGACCATGCAGTTGCCATCGCCATCGCCATCGCCGTTGCCGACTAGCAGGTAGCAACCTGGACACTTTTCGAGCACAAAGGCGAAGTCTTCGCTTCCCGTGAGCGGTGCGATGGCGTCCATGACCGCGTCCTCACCGCGCCATTCCAATGCTACTCTCCGCGCGAACTGTGTCATTTCGTGGTCGTTGACGAGCACCGGGCATCCATCATCAGAGATGCAAACTTCTGCACTCGCGCCGTACACGGCAGCCTGCGCAATGGCGACATCGGTGATACGACGTTTCAAGAATGAGCGCATTTCCGGCTTGAGCGTTCGGACGGACAGGCGCATAACGGCAGAATCTGGGATAACGTTCGGCGCGTGACCTGCATGGATGGCACCGACTGTAATGACTGCCACGTCGAGCGGGGCGACGCCTCGCGATACGATCGTCTGCAACGCTAGCACGATTTGCGCACAGACGACCACAGGGTCGATTGCCATGTGTGGAAGCCCGCCGTGACCGCCACGACCATTCACAACGATGTCCATATCGTCAACGGACGCCATGAACGGGCCAGCAAGAAATCCAAACTTTCCCGCAGGAATGCCCGGCATGTTGTGTATCGCGAACACAGCGTCGCATGGGAAGCGTTCGAGTAGGCCATCGTCCAGCATTTGTTTAGCCCCAGCACCACTTTCTTCAGCCGGCTGGAAAAAAAGATTCAGCGTGCCGTTGAACGACCGGGATCTCGCGAGCTGCCCAGCTGCCGAAAGCAGCATCGCGGTGTGTCCGTCGTGTCCACACGCATGCATCTTGCCGGGCGCCGTGCTGGCGTAGGGCAAGCCGGTCTGTTCGTGGATCGGCAGTGCATCCATGTCTGCACGCAGACCAAGTCGTCGCTTGCCGTCACCCAAACGCAATTGCCCGACAACGCCGGTCTTACCGATCCCGCGATGAATTGTATAACCCCATTCAGCAAGCCGAGATGCTATCAACTCGCTTGTGGAAAATTCCTCGTACGAGAGTTCTGGACACGAATGAAGATGCCGACGCAGGCTGATCATCTCGAGGTCGAAATCGGTAGGTTCGCCCGCGGGCGTAAAATCGGACATGATGGCTCCCTGGATTTGATTGTACGGATAGACGGCCGAGTGCGGCCGAACTTCGAGCAGTGTCATCAGAATGAATGCTTCATCCCCACGCCCGCAATCAACTGGGACGATCCGGATGCCGGCGTCATCATGTTGATCTGCGCATGAGAAAACTCACTGCCGTCACCATGGACGCGTTGGTAAACGGTGTCGAAATACAGCGCGGTGCTTTTGGACAGGGCATACTCGGCGATAAACCCGACCTGGTTCCAGTGAGGCGCCTTGCCATTCACCCGGGCAGAGGTGTAGGTATAAGCCCCCTTGAGACTCACGGCCGGTGTCAGGGCATAGACCGCATCGAGTTCGTAGTTGTTGAAGCTCATCGAAGGCGCCCCGGTGAACTGCGGGTTTTGCCATTCCGACGTGGGTCCCGCAAGCACGGTACGCGTCACGTTTGCACTCACGCTAAGCTTGTCGAAATCGTAGCCCAACCCTAGACCGAAGATCTGCTGGCGGCGACCAGAGAAGTTTGCATCGTCAATGTCCACTGCACCCATTGTCCCGGGCGCGTCGTTTCCGGGGTTGTTGAGCTGCTCGTAGACGATGGCGGTCTTGAAGTGGCCGCCGTCATACGTCAGTGCGGTGCCCCACAGTCGATTGTTCGCAAAACCCGATCCCGATGCAGTTGTGGCCTTGTTGCTGAACGCGTACATGCCGCCAAGCTGCAATCCGGCAAAGGAAGTGCTTTGGTAGGATACCGCGTTGTTGACAAAGAACGAGCCCCACACGTTGTCGTTGTCGTACGGGTGTGCGAAGAATCCACCACCCCAGTATCCTGCTGCGGTGAAATTCCAGAGATACTGACCGATGACGTCGAACTGACGGCCCAGCTTGACGGTCCCAGCGCGATCGTTCGTAAGGCCGATCCAGGTGTACTCGCCGAACACTCGTCCCGACGGCCACACAGTGCCGTTGGACGGGGAAAACGAGCTTTGCAGCTTGAAGATTACCTTGGTCCCTCCGCCGATATCCTCCGTTCCGGTAAGCCCCCATTTGCTGGTACTCGTGCCCGAGTTGACGAACTGAACCGAATGACTGCCACCCTGGTTGGAGTTGTAAAAGATTCCCGCGTCGATCGCGCCATACAACGTCACCGATGACTGAGCGTTCGCGCCATTAATCAATGCAATCGATAATACAGATAGGAGTGCGAAGTTACTTTTAGTCATTATATTATCTAGTGTTAGAGTTGACGGAAACTTAGTGGAGTGGCTTTTTCTGCTATTTCGCGAGATAGATGGACGCGATTTTCTTCATTCTTTCTCCGGTCATCGTTGCTCCGTGCCCACCGTAGACAATGTCCAGATCCATATCGAGCAACCGGTGCATGGTGTCGCGGTACAGCGACTTGCAAGAGCAAGGAAGGTCGTCAACCAAGCCCCCGTCGTAGATCACATCGCCACTGAACATAACCTTGCGATTTCGATCGAAGAGTGCGATAGAGCCGTGCGAATGCCCTGGAAAATGAATAACCTCGAAATCCCAGCCGCCGATATCGATGTGATCGCCCTGGTCAACGACGTGCGTCAGTGGAGCGGGCTTGATCTGGTAGTCCACGGCTTGCCAACCGTCGTAGGGCACGCGCGTGACTGGATTCTCCAGAGCACGGAAGATGTCGGCGACGGTGTCTTCGTCGCCCATCGACGCGAATGCAGTCGCCTCATTTCGATGGCCGACGCGGGTTTCGAATTCGTAGAATGCGCCCACATGATCGGCGTGGATATGGGTGGCCACTGCAATGATCTTCTTTCCGTGATCTATCGTGAGATGCGGCATCAATGGCTGGATTCCCATACCGAAATCCACGACGAGATCCGATTGACGCCCGCGTAGGTGAAAGATGTTGGCGCGAAAAAACCGATGAACGTTGGGCTCGGTATAGACCGTCAGCTCATCATCGATTTTCTCGGCGTGGTACCAATCGCTCATGGTTTTCGAATGTTAATGAAGAAGTTGGCTGAGGAATCGCTTGGTTCGCTCGTGAGTCGGAGCTGAGAATATCGAGCCGGGAGGGCCAGATTCGACAATTCGACCTGCGTCCATGAAGACCACGCGGTCGGCGATGTTCTTCGCAAAACCGAGCTCGTGTGTGACACAGATCATGGTCATCCCGTCGCGGGCCAGTTCGACCATCGTATCAAGCACCTCCTTGATCATCTCCGGGTCGAGGGCCGATGTCGGTTCGTCAAACAGCATCACGCGCGGGTTGATACAAAGCGCTCTTGCAATTGCGACGCGCTGCTTCTGGCCACCAGAAAGCTGAGACGGGTAGGAGGACGCTTTTGGGGAGAGTTGGACGCGCTTGAGGAAGCTCATCGCGAGCTCGTCCGCATCAGTGCGGCTCATTCCCCTGACCCAGCGCATTGCCAGCGTGCAGTTCTCCAGCACGGTGAGGTGCGGAAAGAGGTTGAAGTGCTGGAATACCATGCCGACTTCTCGTCTGACGGTGTCGATGCGTCGGGTCTGGTCAGTCAGTTCGACCCCATCCACAAGAATCCTACCTTGCTGATGATGCTCGAGATGGTTGATGCAACGAATCAGCGTCGACTTTCCCGAGCCCGACGGACCGCATATCACCACTTTTTCGCCGTCCGCGACGGAGAGGTCGACGTCATGAAGCACCTGCGCCCCGCCGAACCACTTGGACACCTTCTGGAGTTCGACAATTGGTGCGGTTTGCTGATTTTTAGTCATGTCTGTAGTCCGGTTTTCAGAGCGGCTGCGTGCCTGGAACTGGTTCCGGCCGCCCAGTCGTAGGCGACTTGGAGGACGCGATGCCGCGAGAGAGCCGCCGTTCGATGCGGTGCTGTAGCACAGTCAGGGCGGAGACGATCACGAGGTAGTACACCAATGCTGCGCCATACCATTCAAGGAACTGGAAGCTGGTGGCAATGGCGAACTGGGTGACAGTCATCAACTCCTTCAATGAGATGATCGTGGCAAGCGACGTAGACTTGACCAATGAGATGAACTCATTGATTAGATTCGGGACGGCTACTCGGAAAGCCTGCGGCAGAATCACGAGAAGGAACGTCTGTGAGCGAGACATGCCAAGCGCCGCGGCGCCTTCCCGCTGCCCGGGATCGATCGCCGAATACGCACTCCGTAGAATTTCCGACAAGTACGCGATCTCGATTAGTGTGAGTGCAATGAATGCGGCAAGAAACGGTGAGAACCATGTCGCACGAAATGCAGGGATGAGTTGAGGCAGCCCGTTCCAGATCACGAGCAAAACCAGCAACCCTGGCGTTCCGCGAAAGAACCACACGTACGAGGAAATCGTCCAGCGCACGCTTCGGCGGTGAGATGTAGCGAGAGCACCCATCCCCAGCGATATCACCAGCGACACCCCACCGACCGCGAGCGACAACAGGATCGTGATGACCGCGCCGATCGCGAGCGGCTTTCCCAGGACGGCTTGAGTAAACAGATTGAAATCGAACACGACGCTGCCCCAATTTACTGGTTTGAATTCAACGTGCTGGTTGCGTCCTCAGGAAGGTTCCATTTCCGGAGAAGCGTGCGCATCACGCCGGACCGCTGAAGCGAGGCAAGGCCCGCCTTGACCATCTGCACGTCGTTGGCCTGCCGTCGCATGTAGAGGCCGTAGTACTCGCCCTGCGGATAGGTGTACGGCATGCTCAGGCGGCCCGGGACCTGCATCAGTCGGAACGCGGCCGAAGTGTCTTGCGTGATCGTGGCGGCAGCTCGACCGACGAGGACCTGCTGAATAACTGCTGAAGAAGACGGATAGGTCTGCATCGAGACAGGCGGAAGCCCCTTTTTGGCAAATCCAGCATTGAGGTCCGCGATAACCTTTTCGTAGGTCGTTCCAGCCTCAATCGCAACCAGATGTCCACTGAGATCGTCGGGGGTCTTGAGCGACGAGTTCGATGCGGTGACCATGACGACCGAAGATTTGAAATACGCTGTGCCGTCGTACCGTTTCGTCCGCTCCGGCGTGATCATGATACCGCTGGCGACGAGGCCGCACCGGTGGGCGTCGAGAGATGGGAGAAGCCCCTTGAAGTCGACCACGACGAATTTAGGTTTTACGCCCCAGAGCTTGGCAAGTTCAGTAACAACATCTACTTCAAAGCCAACCATCGTCGTGTCACCAGGCTTCGCGTAGTACTCCATCGGAGGGAATTCCCCGGCGGTACAGACGTTGAGGGTATTCCCGTCGACGAACGATGGCGCAGTAGTCGCACTGGCCTGCGAGATTCCGCAGACGATTCCAAGTGCAAGGCTGCTGCACCTTGCGGTACGGCGTAAAAATGAGTTGTGGCTGTGTTTCATCGCGATGTCTCCGGCTAGTATGCTGGCGGGTGGATGGTCGGTCGTGCACATGATGTGCGCGTCAAATTTCCTAAACAAGGCATTAGTTTTGTCGGTATTATCGATAACCAAACTAAACGATTGGAGGCGCCGTGTCGGCTGCAACGTTGCCACTTCACGCACTTCGTGCATTCGAGGCGGTTGCCCGCCTTGGGCATGTCGGAGCTGCGGCTGCCGAATTGCATGTCACACCGGGCGCAATAAGTCAGCAGTTGAGAAACGTTCAGGTCGCAATCGGCGCGGAGCTTTTCGAGAGGCGAGGCCGCCGGCTCTCGCTGACTGCAAATGGCGCCGTGTTGCATCGTGCCGTGTCAGCTGCAATGGACGGCATTGCCGAGGGGGTTCGACAGGTCGCCCAGGCATCGGGAGAAAGCCCGCCCGCAGTAAGCCTGACCATCTCGATTCCACCCACATTTGGAGTGTGTTGGCTGGCAACGCGCCTATTTGAATTCATGGCGGAGAATCGGCACATCAAGCTTCATGTGCTGACGATCCGCGCGCCGAATGTTGTCGACTGGCGCCGGACTGACGTAGCCGTGGTGTATGGCAATCCGCCCTGGCGCGGTTTCTGGTCCCAACCGATGCATGGGGTAGAGATGACACCGGTATGCAGTCCGCAGCTCTTGCGAGGGCCACATGCGATCCGCAAGCCTTCGGATATAGTTCACCATCGTTTACTACATGAAGATGATGGGACGCAATGGCGACAATGGCTGTTGGCTGCGGGCGTTTCCTACCCAGCAGAATCCGATGTCTACTTCGACGACTTTGGTATCGTGCTCCAGGCTGCGCGCGACGGATATGGGATCGCATTGAGCGACGAAGTCATCTCAGCCCGAGATCTCGACGACGGTCGCCTAGTACAGCCCGTTTCGCTGAAAGTTGCTTCGGCACGCAACTATCACTGCCTTTGCCGTGAGGAAAGCGTGGCAAATCCGGAAATAAGGAGCTTCATGGGCTGGCTAACGGCACAGTCTGCATTGGCTGTGTCGAGAAGCGACGGGTGAGGCTGGCCCAATTTCCGTCCCGGCCTTAGTTGGAAAATTCCGGCCCGTGTGCCCCGTTTGCCATTTGCGCAGCGCCTGCGGGTCGTCGCGCCACGGCATCGAATCGAACTGACGCCGGAAATTGACCTGGTGCAGCGGCGGGAAGTGATAGAGCAGGTGATACGAGAATTCCCGCCATCCGATCTCGCTGAGGAATTTGGTGAGGGGCGTGCGCGTGCCGTACTTCGTGTTTGCCGTCAATTGCGCCGCATACCAGACCTGCCGAACCGATATGTTGCCGAAGCGCAGATAGGGCGAGAGCCGGCTCGTCGCGTGAGCGGCCGGGAAATCACGCATGTCGGCGTAGTCGCGAAGTGCTTCTTCCAGGAACGCGTCGAGCCGCTGTCGCGCGGCTTGCTCACCGCAGCGCCAGGTCAGACGCAGCCCGCCCGCCCAGTCGGGCGCCGTCGCTTGCAGCGCGAGCTCGCGAAGCGAGCTGACATGTGGCGTGACGCGTTCGGGAACCGGGAAAAACGCGATCTGCGACGGGGCCGCCAGCGGAGCCGGCGGACACGCTTCGTCGCGACACGCGGCGCGCCAGTACGCACTGAACACCTGAAACGGCAAGCCCTCGCGAGTGGTCACCGTCCAGGGTTCGCGCAACAGGTGGCCATTGAACGTCGACACGACGATTCCGCGCTCGCTCAGGCTTTTCTTGATGGATGCATCGATGTCGGTGTGCGCTTTCGAGTAACGGCGATTCCACACGACTCTGGCGGCCTGGATCGCGAGGGCGAAATTCGTGATGGCTTCCTGCGCGTTGCCGCGCAGCACGATCAGCGAACCGCCGAGCGCGGACAGTGCATCGTCGAGCTTGCTCAGCGACTCGTGCAGCCACCACCGTTGCGCGCCACCCATCGCACGCCCGGACTTCGGCGCAGGGTCGTGCACATACACACAGACGACGGGATGACCGGTGCCGACCGCATGAGTCAGCGCGGGGTTATCGCCGAGGCGTTGATCGTCGCGGAACCATACGACGACGGGGCGGGATTGATGCGGCAGTACGGAGCGTGTCATGGGCTTTGCGTCAGAAATTGCATGAGTTGACCCGGAGCGGAGTCGAAGGCGATGCGGGCGTGTCGCGTACGGTTCGAATCGAATGCTTGCTGCATCTAGCCGCAACGTGCGTCGTGCATCGCGTGCCGGTCGCTTGCTGCTGCAGGCCCGGCGGTCACGCCGTCCCAGCGCCGTGCGAGTGCAAGGGCGGCGGGCAGGATGACCGCCCACCCAGTTGCGAGGACAACGAGCGCCGCGACCGGATCCCTGAAATGAACGGCACCGAGCGCCGCACCCGCGCGAAACGACGCCGGGCCAGCCAGAGCGCCGACGAGTATCGCGACGAGCGGTCGATGCTTGAGCCAGCGCAGCAGCGTATTCAGCTGGATCGCGAAGAGCGCCCACAATCCGGCAAGCCAGTACGGCGCCGTACCCGGCAGCAGCACGCCATTCGGGTACGCGAGCAGGCCGGAATGGGCAACGGCGCTGTCCCACAACCATCCGGATACCGTGACCACGATCACGAGCCGCGCCTCGCGTGACGGTCGACCCGCGTACAGCAGATGACCCGCCGTCGCGAACAGCGCATACGCGAAGCCCCACGCGGCGCGGTGCGATGCGGCCGCCATCACGCAGACCAGCCAGCCCAGTTGGGTCGTCGCGAGATATACGTACATTCGAGCGGAGCCCGGTGTACGCATGCTCGACGGTCCTCGATTTGGCTTACGGGTCATGATCGTTAGCGAGCCCTCGATATCGCGATGCTGATCCGGCCGGCCGCCTGCATCGTCGGTAGTTGTGCACACGTCAGGCGCAATGCCGCGGCACGCTCGACCGCGTACGAAACCGGTCGCGGCGCGCAGCGCGTGTCGTACCGCGCGAGCAGCGGTGGGCCCTACGTCCATGGCCGACGGCCCTGTATCACCGAAACGGCCGTCCATTGACTGGCGATGGCATTGCGGGGAGCGATGGTCGGCATCCGGGGTGCGTTTTTGTGTCCAATCCTTTATACGGCGCTGGATTGCCGGCGGATGCAGGCCACAGAAGGATGAAGCGGGCGCGCGCGGCGTTCGACCGACGCGACCCACCAGCGTCGCGCCGGTAACCTGCGGGACGGACGTTGGGGCGTGGCGCCGACGCACCCACGACGCTCCGCTGCAGCGCCGCGCATGCATCCGCTTTCGCGGATGTTCCGTAAAGCTTCGTACCAGGGGCCGTATTTGCCCGACAGCTTCGGATACGGAGATTGGCATGAGCATCAGAGTGGGACTGGCCGTGCTGACGGTGCTGCTCGCGGTCGTACTGCTCGCCGCGTGCCGGCCGTCGCGGCTGCTGAACGGGCTGTCGCCGCGATACACGTTCAGTTTGTTCGCGGATATTCCGTACGATTCCGGCGAGCGCCACGTGCTCGACGTGTACGTGCCGACGCGCGTCATGGACGACTGGCCGGCCGATGCGGATGCGGGCGTACCGGTCGTCGTGTTCTTTTACGGAGGAAGCTGGCAGTCCGGCGAGCGCAAGGACTACCTGTTCGTGGGTGAGGCGCTGGCGTCGAGGGGCTTCGTCGCGGTGCTGCCCGACTACCGCACGTATCCGGCAACCACCTTTCCCGGTTTCGTCGACGATGCCGCGCAAGCGGGGGTGCCTTTGATTCCCGCGCGTTTTTCCAGTTGGACGCCTTTAAGCCTGACAAGACCTTGCCTTGCGGCCCCAAATAACTATTCATATAAAACAATGGGTTAGTATCTACCTTTCGTTGCCGAACAAAAGAGCGTCTTCTGACATGGCCACATCGAAGATGGTGGATCAAGCCATCAAGATGACGGGACGAAATAGACAAGGAACCGATGAACGAACTGGACAACGAACAGGCGCTGAAGTCGTATCCCGACCGCCGCCAGTTGCACCTGAACCGCCCTGGGAAATCCGATGGATCGCGTGATCGCGGGCGAGGAGTTCAGCGACGTGCCGGTCGAAATCGAATCGGCCTCCGACGAAAGCGTGAGCTAGGTCCACCGCATCCGCAGCCTCGTGCTGACGAACGCCGCCGGCGAACCGAACTGCCTCGCGCTCGTGGTGCACGACGCAACCGAATGGGCGAGCGCCGAGGAGCGCTTCGAGCGCATCTTCAACGCGAACCCGGCGCCGGCCGTGATCTGCCGGCTCGACGACCTGTGCTACGTGAAGGTCAACCAGGGCTTTCTCGACATGACCGGCCACGTGCATGAAGACGTGCTCGGCCGCTCGGTATACGAGGTCGACGTGCTCGACCAGGCCGAGCGGCGCGAACTCGCGATCGAGCGGCTCGGCGAAGGCGCGACGATCCCGCAGATGGAGGCCGTGCTGAAACTGGCGGACGGCAGCGCGAAGGCCGTGGTCGTCGCCGGGCAGCCGATCGACATGAACGACGAGGCATGCATGCTGTTCACGTTCATGGATCTCGAGCCGCGCAAGCAGGCCGAGCGTGCACTGCGGCAGAGCGAGGAACGCTCCGCGACGGCGTTCCAGATGGCACCGGTCCCCACCGCGATCGTCACGGCCGTTGCTCGACGTGAACGGCGCGTTCGCCGCGATGACGGGCCATCCGCAGGACGACCTGCTCGGCAAATTCGCGGAGGAGATCGGGCTGTGGGCCGAACGCGCCGCGTGGCAGCGCATCGAAGACCGGCTGGCGCGCGACGGCAACGTGCGCAACGCCGATGTGCGGATCCGCACGCGTGAAGGCGACGTGCGCGATTGCGTCGTGTCGTCCGACCCCGTCGCGATTCACGGGCGCGACTGCCTGCTCGTCGCGCTGCTCGACATCAGCGACCGCAAGCGTACCGAGATGGAGCTCGTCTACGCGATCGAAACGGCGATGCAGGATGCGTCCTGGTTCAGCCGCACGCTGATCGAGAAGCTGGCGAACGTGCGGCGCGCGAATGCGCCGGATGCGGGCGCCCAGCCGTCGGACCTGACCGCGCGCGAGCGCGACGTGTTCGACCTGCTGTGCCATGGCCTGACCAACAAGGAAATCGCCGGCCGTCTCGGGCTCGCGCCGAACACCGTGCGCAATCACGTCGCGACGATCTACGCGAAGCTCGACGTGTACAGCCGCGGCGAGGCGATCGTCTGGGCGCGCGAGCGCGGGTTAGTCGGCCGAACAAGCAACCGCAGCAGTTGAGTCGTTTTGTCGTCGGGCCGCGTTTTACGCAGGCGACGTTATTGACGTTCCTAACGAGCGGATGCTGAACTAGGACGTCGTCGTAGCTGGAAAGCGGACTGATACTTTTGCCGACTCCTGGAGACCTTCATCAACGGTGCGGTTCGCGAGATGCCGGACCTCGGTCGAGCATCTCGTCCGAATGTTTACCCTTCTTGCTTGACCGCGGTAGACATATACTGTTCGCGGACTGCCAGTCCCCCGTATGGCAGGTGGGATGCGGTGACCGTCGCTACGTAATCCGAATAGGCGTAGCTCACCCGTGCAACCGCCACGGGTTTGCCTATAAGCGTTTCCAGCGTCGTATCTCCAGACACAGATGTTGGCGCTCCGAGCACATTGTGCAGATTCCGGACGGCGATCTGCCAGCTCCGTCGTGTTTCATCTGCGGACATGTCGCGACGGTACACATTGATGGCCATCAACGTGTGATCCGGCGCGAAACTGAACCATATTTCGCTCACGGGTGGTCCATTCGAGCCGAGCGTTTCTGCAGGCACGCCTCGACAGCGCAGGTAGCGCAAGCCTCGGGACAATTCGAGGCACTGCGCCTTGTATCGCGACATTCTTTCCAGCACTTCTGCTTCCGTACTGCGATCGAGCTGCAGGCCAAACGCAGGACGGTGGGCGGCCGCTGATACACCTCTCTCCTGCAAAATCGCTTTGTTGCGAATCGACAGCACCGTTCGGGAATCGACGGAATCAACTGGACACTTCACGCCAAGCTCGGTGAGGAGCCGTCGCCCTTGCGTCGTGTGCAACCAGCCGATCCCGGCAACACTCACGGAGAGTGCCGCAGCGACCCACGCGATCACTGGGGTCCTTCGCACCGCCGTCAGCCCGTACATGATGATGCAACCGTCGGGGGAAGATACACGGGGCCGCCGGGTGTGGCGCTGATGATGGTATTACGCAGGTTGAAGAGGGTGGGTACCGCACTGAACTGGAATTTTGTGCCGACCGGGATGCCGGCTGAGTTTTTCTCGGTAAGCGTGTACGTTCCATTCGTCGTCGACGTCAGTGCGGCAAAGTCCGCGGCCGAGAGCTTGCTTTGCAGCGTCGCGACGAGATCCACCATGAACTGGTCGAACACGCAGCCTGGAACGCCGACGTCGTTATGGGCAGTCGTCATGTCTTGGCACATCTCCGGTTGGGAGTCGATGTCTCCGGCGACCTTGACGGGGCCAGGGTAGGTGTACGGACCGCCGAGGAGCGATTCAAACTGCAACGTGAGACATGCTTCAAGCCGTGCGGGGGTGTCATGGGCTGCACTGCTGTGGCTCGCATTACCTGATACGGCCGCAAAATAGGGCGCTTCGACCGGGTCCGCCAAAAGGCCTGCGACAGCCGCATTGACCACGCCGGCCACTACGCCGGGGGCAGCCGAATCACCGCCGAGCGCGGTCCAGATGGCCAGATTCTCCGGATGTTGTGCTGCCACGGGAGCAATGTCATCTCCGCCTCCGCAAGCGCTGAGCGCGAACGGCGCCGCTGCGGCAACGACGATACCGATGAAAAGCTTCATGAGTTGTCTCCTCTGAATGCCATCGCGACGCCATTTCCCGAGGTGGGACACCGAGCACCTTGGCTGGATGACATACGCAGATACGGTGGCCGAGCGAGAACGGATGCAGTGGCGATTGAAGATGGGCAAGGTTTTCGACACCCTTGAGATGCCCTGGATCGCAGATCTGTCCGCGATGAAGTGTTCGACCTTGCATCCGCTGCGCGGCTCGACTCGTATCTCCGATTGCTTCCAACCACGGCGGCAATTTTGCGGAGTACTAAAATGAAATCTTTCAGCAAAGCAAAACTGGGTGGCGTGGCGCTCGCCCTTGCATTCGCAACGTGCATGTACGCGCCGGCCACCGAGGCAGGATCCATGTCGATGGAGCAGACGGTCGAGGTGGGTGGCGCCGCGATGTACCCGTCGAGGAACATCGTCGAAAACGCGATGAATTCTCATGACCACACGACGCTGGTCGCAGCGGTCAAGGCGGGTGGGCTGGTCGACACATTGTCGAGCAAGGGGCCCTTCACGGTATTTGCACCGACCAACGAAGCATTCGCCGCGTTGCCGGCCGGCACGGTGCAGACGTTATTGAAGCGGGAGAACAAGGCTGTGCTCGTCAAGGTGTTGACGTATCACGTTGTATCCGGACGACTCACGGCATTCGACCTTGCCAGGGCGGTCGAGCAAGGCGGCGGCAAGGCAACGCTGAAGACGGTCGAAGGCGATTCCCTGATCGTCAGCCATGGCCCGAACGGACTAGCCGTCACCGACGACAAGGGCAATGTCGCGCACGTCACGATCGGCGATGTCATGCAGTCCAATGGCGTGATTCACGTGGTCGACTCCGTGCTGATGCCCTGATACTTCAGCCTGTACCTGGAGGAAGGCGTGATGTGCGGAAGCAGGCCGGGCGCGCTCGCACGTCACGTCGTTCTCGGTATGTCGTCGGGGCGCCCCCGTCGCACGGTCGAGCCCGAACGTTTCAATCGGCGATTCGTGATTCGATTCCGGATGGCAATCGAGGGTCACTTCATTTGGTTCTGTGTATTCAGGATATCTACCGAACTGAGGGCTCGCGCGCGTGCATCCTGGTGATCCACGATCGGAAAGGGATAACTTGCGCCGAGTGCGATGGATGCTTCTTGCAGCGCTTCAGCGGAAGCGGTCCATGGGCTGTGGACCGTTTCGGCGGGGAGTGCAGATAGTTCGGGCACCCACCGCCGCGTGTATTCGCCTCTCGGGTCGAACTTTTTCCCCTGCAAAACAGGATTGAAGATTCGAAAATACGGGGCTGCGTCGGCGCCGCTTCCTGACACCCATTGCCACCCGGCGGGATTGCTTGCCTCGTCCGCATCAACCAGCGTATCCCAGAACCATGCTTCGCCCTCGCGCCAGTCGATCAGCAAGTGCTTGGTGAGAAATGACGCTGTCACCATGCGCACGCGGTTGTGCATCCAGCCCGTGTACCAAAGCTCGCGCATGCCGGCGTCTACCAGCGGATATCCTGTTTTCCCCGTTTGCCACGCGCGAAGCGCCTTGGCATCGGTGCGCCACGGCATGGCGTCAAACTGACGCCGAAAATTGAACTGATGAAGGGGTTTGCAGTGATAGAGCAGGTAATACGAGAATTCTCTCCATCCGAGTTCACTGAAGAACTTGCTCAACGACTCATTTTTGGCATCGTCAATGCGAACAACTCGCCTGCTTCGCAGGGTGTCTACCGCTGATAACGTTGCGTACCACACCTGCCGGGCCGAGATATTTCCAAAGCGAAGATAGGGAGAAAGCCGGCTCGTCGCTCGAGCGGCCGGAAAATCTCGAGCGCCGGCATAATCGGAAAACGAGTTTTCAATGAAGGCCTCGAGTTGATGCCCGGCCGCTTCCTCGCCGCATCGCCAGGTCGCACGCAGACCCTCCGCCCAGTCTGGCGTCGAGGGCTGCAGTGCAAGTTCAGGAAGCGTACGGACGTGTGCGCTGATGTTCTTGGAGACGGGAAAGAACGTGACCCGAGCGGGCGCCGACAGCGGGCACGGCGGGAAAAAATTGTCGCGGCGAGCGGCTTTCCAGTAAGCGCTGAATACCTGGAACGGCAAGCCTTCGCGCGTGGCCACTGTCCAGGGTTCCCGCAAAAGGTGGCCATTGAATGTCGACACGTCGATGCCGCGCGCGATCAGGTCTTTCTTGATCGATGCATCCATTTCCGTTTGCGCTTTCGAGTAGCGGCGATTCCAGCAAACCATTGCCGCCCGGGTTTCGACGGCGAGGTGCCTGATGGCTTCGTGTTCGTTACCGCGAAGCACGAGCAGCGAGCCGCCGAGAGCGGAAAGCGAGCCGTCGAGTTTTTTCAACGACTCGTGCAGCCACCACTTTTGCGCGCCTCCCATGGGACGCCCGAGCGTCGGGGCAGGGTCGTAGACGTAGACGCAAACAACAGGATGGCCGGTGCTGACCGCATGAGAGAGTGCGGGATTGTCGCTGAGTCGTTGGTCATCCCGAAACCATACGATAACGGGGCGGGATTCATAAGGCAGTTCGGAGCTTGTCATGTGTGGTGCCCGAGAAGGTACGTTGGCAATTTGAACGGGATCGGAGATAAAGCTGGCTTGCGACGCTTCCGGCTCTATCCGGCGCGGGCGTCATTCATGTCGCCTGCGCCGATTGGCGGAGGAGAAGGGGGCGTTACGCCATCCCAATGGCTTGCAATCGCAAGCGCGGCCGGCAAGATGAACGCCCAGCCGGTTGCGAGAACGGCGAGCGCTGCAGCCGGATCGGTGAAATGAACGGCCCCCAGCGCCGCACCTGCGCGAAAGGATGCGGGGCCTGCGAATGCACCGACGAGCGCCGAGATGAGCGGTCGCGCCCGAAGCCAGTGCAGCAAGGTATTGAGTTGAATCGCGAACAGCGCCCACAGCCCCGCGAGCCAGTACGGCGCTGTGCCTTTGAGAAGAACGCCGTTCGGGTACACGAGCAGGCCGGAATGTGCAACGGTGCTGTCCCATAACCATCCGGACACCGTGACCGTGATGACAATCCGCGCCTCGGATGCTGGCCGACGCGCGAAGAGAAGATGGCCGGCTGTCGCGATCAGCGCGTAGGTGACGCCCCACGCCGCGTGATGCGATGCGGCAGTCATCACGCATACCAGCCATCCTGTCTGGGTCGTCGCGAGATAGACGTACACGCGAGCGGTACCGGACTTTCGCGTGCTCGACGTCAGTTGATTCGGCGCGCTTCTCATGATCGCTCGCGCGGGATCGGTAACGGCATGCTCGCCGCGCCGCCATGTCGACGTTGCATCTCGGGGTAAGTGGAAGGTAGAACGTTCATGGCAGACGGCTCTCACTATCGTCGACTAGCGGACTCGCCACCGGACGTTTGCTTGGCAGCGATCGGTGGTCGGCATTCCGCGTTGTTCACAACTCCCTTCCACATACGACTCTCCGTTGCGGACGGATGCACTTGCGTACGGAAGACCTGGATGCCGTTAAGGGGGAGCGGCTGCCATGCGATGCATGCATCCGCTTGCGCGCAAGCGCCGTAAACCACACACCAGGCGGCGGATGCGGCCGGAATCGTCAGGTATGGGGATCTCCATGAACATGAAAGCCGGACTCGTCGTCCTGTCGGTGCTGCTCGCGGCCGGTCTCCTCTCCGCGTGCAGCCCGGTGCGGCTCCTGAATGCGCTGACGCCGAGCTACACGTTCAGTCTTTTCGCAGGTATCCCGTACGGATCCGGCGAACGCCAGGTGCTCGACGTCTACTTGCCCACGCGCGTCTTGCATCACTGGCCGGCCGATGCGAGCGCGGGCGCCCCTGTGGTCGTGTTCCTTTACGGCGGAAGCTGGCAGTCCGGCGAGCGCAAGGACTATCTGTTCGTGGGCGAGGCGCTCGCGTCGAGGGGTTTTGTTGCCGTCTTACCCGACTACAGGACGTATCCGGCGACTACCTTTCCCGGTTTCGTCGACGATGCGGCGCAGGCGGTCGCGTGGGCACGCGAGCACGCGGTTGCGTTCGGCGGCGATCCACGTCGCCTGTTTCTGATGGGGCATTCCGCGGGTGCGCAGATTGCCGCATTGCTTGCGACCGACGGCCGCTATCTGGCGGCACAGGCGATGCGGAAGAGCGATATCGCCGGCGTGATTGGCCTGGCCGGGGCTTATGATTTCCTGCCGCTGCGCGATACCACGCTTGAAAGGATATTCCCGCAGGAAGTGCGTGCCGTGAGCCAGCCAATTCGGTTCATTCAGGGTACGGAGCCGCCGATGTGGCTGGCCACCGCGGAGAACGACACCGTGGTCGAGCCCGGCAACACGACCCGCTTCGCGCGAGCATTGCAAGAGATGGGCGACACCGTCGTGGTCATGCGTTACGGGAACGTGAGCCATGCATCGATCGTCGGTGTTCTGGGCGCGCCGTTGCGAGGGATGGCGTCAGTGCTCGACGATCTCTCCGCGTTCGTGGATGGCGTCGCGAAGGCGTCCAATGGTGGAACCACGGGCAGGCCGCCGACGTCGCCTGCCGCAGCGCCTCGTTCTTCGGTTTCGGCTCAGTGATCGATGCAAGCCCTGCATTGCACGCGAAAGAGCATCGCCACCTGCCGTCGTGGGCAGGTCGGAACAGCCGGCGGCGTGTGCCGCGCTACAGCGCCTTCAGTTCCGGCGTCGACCCGCCCAATCCCTCTTCGCGAAGAATGACGGCAAGCGCCGTTTCGAGCAATTCGGCTGCCCGGTTCGCTGCGTCTCCAAGGTGGCGGTGCAGCAGCGCATCGGCCGGCGATCGCGACACGCATTCGTCGCTGTATCGCTCGAACGCACTGAGCTGCATGATCAATTCGGAGAGATGACGCGGACACTCGCATTTGACGGTGGTGGACAGGCCGCTGAGCGACGCGAGCGTCGCCTCGTCGAAGCGTCGCCGCGTGCGCAGCCAGAGCCCGCGATCCGCGTCATTCGATTGGCGCGACTTGACGACGGCTTGCGCCAGTTTCGAAATGATCGATATCGGGTTGGTCTGGCCTTCCGTCGACCGGAACAGCTCGAACCCCGACAGACGCGCCAGCTCGACCGCCTCTGCCGTGCCGAACCCGTATACGACGGCCACGGCGTGCGCGTTGAGCTGTTGCGCCACGGCAGCGAGCTGCGAAACGACATCCTCATGGAGCGACGTGGTCGTCGCGATGAGGGCATCGACTGACGTACCCGCATGCGCGCTCGTGTCGTCGAGCGAGTCGATTCGCGCGGCGATCCGGATTCCCATTCGCTCTATCGCGGATTCCGGAATCGAAAGCGCGCCGACGACCGCGAGGCTCACACTTGCCTCGTGAAACGCCGGGTCACGCGTATTCGTCAACGACAACGCCTCGAGTTCCTCGCGGCTCAGGCTGGCGATCGAGCCGATCGCGTGGCCCTGATTGACGAGCGTTTTCAGCAATCGAATTCGCTGGACGTCGTCGTCCGAGTACAGCCGTTGTCCGGACGGCGTTTTGGGCGGCGCAACCACGCCATAGCGCCTTTCCCAGATTCTCAGCGTGGCTGCCGGCATGCGCGCCAGGCGCGCGGCCTCGCCGCTGCGATAGCGATGGGGCGTATCGCGATCCTTACGAGGGGGCATCGTTGCTCTCCTGAAGTCGACGTACTGTTGTCTCAGGATTGTACGCAGTTTGCGTGAAATACGAAGCAGGAAAGTGATTCAACATGCGGATTTCCGTCAGGAAAGGTGGTTCGCGAAGCGCGAGCCGGCTAGAATGCTTCGAAGCGGTACCGCTCGGTGTCGCGAGGTTGGTCAGGCGTGCGCGGTGCCGCGCGTACGGAGGGGCAAGGTGTTTCGTTCGACGCGCAGGTGTCTCGACAACCCAGGCGGCGATCGTCAATCGCGAAGCGTTCCATGAAGACTTTAAGGCTTGTCCTCGGGGATCAGCTGGACCCGAATCATCATTGGTTTTCCGATGTCCGGGCCGAAACGATCTACGTGCTGATGGAAGTTCGGCAGGAAACCGACTACACGCTCCATCATGCTCAGAAGCTGATTGCGATCTTTGCGGCGATGCGTCGCTTCGCGACGCTGTTGCGCGATGCGGGCCATCGCGTGCACTACATCGAGATCGACGACCCGCTCAATCGTCAGGCCATTCCCGCCAACCTGGACAGCGTCGCCGAGCTTCACGGCGCAGCGTGCATCGAGTATCTGCTGCCCGACGAATGGCGTGTCGACCAGCAGCTGAACGCCTATGCGGCATCGGCGAGCGTGCCGGTTCGCGCGGTCGATACCGGTCATTTCCATACGACGCGAGACGAGGTCGGGCATGTGCTCGGAACGGGCCGATCATGGATCATGGATCGCTTCTACCGGAGCATGCGCGTGCGGCACCGCGTATTGCTCGACGGGGAAGGGCGGCCGGCGGGCGGGCAGTGGAACTACGATGCCGAAAACCGCCAGGCATGGTCCGGCTCGCCCGCGGAACCGGCCGACTGGCGTCCGCATCACGATCATCGCGTGCTGTGGCAACAGATCGTTGCGGCGGGCGTGCGCAGCTTCGGGGAGCCGTCGGCCGGCGACTTTCGCTGGCCCGTCGATCGAGCCGAAGCGCTCGCGTGCCTCGACGCCTTCATCCGGCACGCACTGCCGTTTTTCGGGCAGTTCCAGGACGCGATGCACGGGAGCGCGCGGCGCCTGTTCCACTCGATGCTGTCGTTCGCGCTCAATGTGAAAATGTTGAATCCGCGCGAGGTCGTCGCGCGGGCCGAGCACGCGTATCACAGCGGCGCGGCGCCGCTTGCCGCGGTCGAAGGATTCATCCGGCAGATACTGGGCTGGCGCGAGTTCGTGCGAGGCGTGTACTGGGCACGCATGCCGGGCTATGAAAACAGCAATGCGTTCGGTCATCGCCGCCCGTTGCCGCATTGGTTCTGGGATGGCCGCACGCGAATGGCCTGCATGTCGCATGCGCTGCGGCAGTCGCTCGAAGACGCGCATGCGCATCACATCCTGCGGCTGATGGTGATCGGCAACTTTGCGCTGCTGGCCGGGCTGGATCCGCACGACGTGCATGAGTGGTACCTCGGTGTCTATATCGATGCGTTCGAATGGGTCGAGATGCCGAACACGCTCGGCATGAGTCAATACGCCGACGGCGGGGCAATGGCGACCAAGCCCTGCGTTTCCAGCGCCGCGTACATCCATCGGATGAGCAATTACTGCAAGGGCTGCGCGTACGACCGCAATGCTCGAACCGGCGCGCGCGCATGCCCGTTCAACGCGCTGTACTGGGACTTTTTCGACCGGCACCGCGGCGCGCTGCAGCACAACAATCGGATTGGAATGGTCTATCGGCAGCTCGCGCGCTTTGATGACGAGGCGCTCGAAGCGATTCGCATGCAGGCGGACAGCGTGGTGCGGAATATCGAATCGCTGTAGGCAGTTCCGTCATCTGCCGCCGCCGTCGAAAACGGAGCGTGCGAAGCATGCATGTGCGGTGTGGATGCACCCTTCGCTTCGGATCGCCAATGATCTCTGCTCGAACCGCGAAGCGATTCGCGTGCTCATTGCTCGAGATACATCCTGAGTCGCATCAGGCTGCGGCGAATCCAGCTCTTCATCGTGCCGAGCGGCACCTGCATGCGTTCGGCCAGCTCCGCATACGACGCGCCGCCATGAAACGCTTCCCGCAGCACATACGCCTGCCGTTCGCCCAGATGCGCGAGCCCGCGCTCCAGACGCAGGCGCTCCTGGCTCGCCTGAGCGCCGAGGTCGGGTGTCGGGTTTTCGTCGGGGATCGACAGCGCCAGTTCGTCGTCGAGCGGAAGCTCGCGGTGTTGCCTGATCCGGTCGATGGTCCGATTGCGTGCGAGCGTCATCAGCCATGTCATTGCCGTGCCGCGTCCGGCGTCGAATGAATCGGCGCGACGCCACGCCGTCGTGAACACGTCCTGAAGCAGGTCTTCCGCTTCGTGGCCGTCGCGGATCATCCGGACGATCACGCCGTACAGCCGCGCCGCCGTCAATCGATACAGCTGCGCGAACGCGTGCTCGTCGCCGGCGGCGACGCGAGACAGCAATTGGTCGAGTTCCGCATGCGCGTCAGGTGCTTCGTCGGGCTGAACGACCGCATCGGCGGTGAATTCGGTTCTGCCGCCCGGGCGCGACCTCGCGCGGGACGCGTCCCGGCGTTGCTGCCTGCCTGAATGCGGCTTCGTCGATCGACCCTGGCCGGACGACGGGCGGAGCGAATCGTGCGAGCAGTTCATCGGGAACTCCGTATGGCTTTGCGCTTCCTGCTGTTGCGCGCCCGCGGTGACGAGCAGGCGCGGCTCATGGCCGGGCACGGTGCCGTCGCATTCGTCGCGAATGCCTGTCGCGCGCATTACGCATTCTTTCCGGACAACAAGGCGAGAAACTCTCGGCGAAGCGATGCGTCCGCGAGAAATTTCCCGCGCATCACGCTGTTGGTCATTCTTGCCTGGTCGTCCTTGGTGCCGCGCCAATGCATGCAGAAGTGCTCGGCCTCGAGTACGACGGCAAGCCCGTCGGGCGAGATGCGCGATTCGAGGAGATCGGCGATCTGCTTGACCGCTTCTTCCTGGATCTGCGGGCGCGTCATGACCCAGTTCACGAGCCTTCCGTACTTCGACAGGCCGATCAGATTCGACGCGGCGCTCGGCAGCACGCCGATCCAGATGCGGCCCATGATCGGGCAGAGATGATGCGAGCAGGCGCTGCGCACGCGCAGCGGCCCGACGATCAGCAGCTCGTCCAGCCGCTCGACGTTCGGAAATTCGGTGACCGACGGCGCCGCGTCGTAGCGGCCCGCGAACACCTCGCGGATGAACATCTTCGCGACGCGCCGCGAGGTTTCCCGGGTGTTGTGGTCGTTGTCGACGTCGATCACAAGCGAGCGAAGCACCGCTTCCATTCCCTGCGCAACTTCGTTCTGCAACGCCTCCAGTTCGCCGTCGCGCAGGTGCGCGGCGATGTTGTCGTTTGCATGGAAGCGCACGCCCGCGTTCTCGAGCCGACGACGGATGATGTGCGACAGAGGAATGCCCTCGTCGATCGCAGTCAAGGTGTGCTCGGGAGCGTCGATCAGATTGCCCATTTCGGTTCGTTTCTCGAGGTTAGGGGGATGCGATGGATCGCGACTGAGGCGATGCGATGGTTTGCCTGTATTCGTTGCGTAAAAATCGGGCGAACGCCGCCGCTATTTCGGCGACGCGCCGACCGGATGACGCTCACCGGCGCGTGCGCGGGCGTGCATGGCGGTCCGGCAACGTCACCGGACATCCGGCCCGGATCCCGCACGACTGACCCACTGGCGTTGCCGGGGCCCAGCCGCCAACGTCCCGGCGGAACCGCACCACGGGGTCGTTCGCTGTCGGCGTGGCTGCGAGCATGACGGCGGCGGATTGTTGCAACGTGGTCAGGACGAATGTGTGGTCGATGCGGCCGCCGACCGAGTGAAACAGGTGGAACCCTGCAAGGCGGATCAACGCGAGGGCCTGCACGCTGCCGTACTCATAGATGATCGCGGCCGCGCGGACACGGCGCGCCTGGGCCAGCGACACGAATTGAATTGCCAGAGTCATCTGCAACGACGAAACCTCCGCGATCAGCGCGTCGACGGCCTGGCCGGGCTGTCGTAGCGCCCGCGACACCGATTCGACGCGCTCGCTGACGTGCAGGCCGGCTTGCTCGATCGTTTCGTCGGAGGCGGTCAGGCCGCCGGTGACGAGCAGCGTCGGACATGCACGAGCCGCGACGGGGTTCGATTGCCGTTCGGGCAGTGCGCCATTCGGGCTGGCGCTTGCGCACCGGTCGGTCACCTGTGGCGAGCGGTGCCGGCAGCGTTGGCCGCGCTGCAGCGCAGCGACTCGCAAGCGCGCTGCAATCGGCCGGTCGGGCGCCGCACCGGCGTAGTGTGACGGTCTGCGTGCCGGGGCGACGGACACGCGCACCACCATTGAAGCCGGACACGCCGGAAGCCGGCGCGGCTTGATGTCGTGATTGCGTGTTGGCACGGGGCCTCCCTCGGTCGATTCATGCGTCACAGCTGGATTGTATGCAAATTTTCCGGAAAGTGAAGCGGAAAAGTGATTCATTAAATAATTTGTACCGAGAGTTTGTGCGTTAGGTCCCACGTCAGCATCGGGAAATTGCGTTTTCACCACGTGAACGCTCATTTTTATAAGCGTATTGCGTGTCTGTAGTGCATGCGAAACGACTTTCGGGGTCAATGGGATGCTGACCAAGATTGGTCAAGATGGACCAGGAAGTACGCAGGAAGGCAAGCGATTTCGATGCAAGAATCGATCGTGTCTCACATTTGTGAGTCGATACTACGTGATCCGGCCTGCGGCCGCTCGCGCCAACGAACATGACCGGGCGTTCACGCAAGCGTCGGGCAACGGGGACAGGCCGGAGTGAATAGTCTGAAGGCAACCGGGCATGCAGCAATCCAGACGGCCGCGAGGAAGGGGGGCGCTCTCGCGAGCGCGCCTGCGCGCACCGGTGCCGATCGATCCCGGTTGCCCGAAACAGGGGCGAGCATTCCGTCTCGGCTCAAGCGAAGCGCTATCCAGGCCCGCGCGCTGCTCGCGACCGGCTCATCAACGCGAAGTCACCGACGTGCAGCGTTTGTTTTCATGCTGGAACGCGGCCGCCGATTCCGACGGCAACGCTCGGAGCAATATCGGACTTCGTCCCACGCGGCTTTCCATTTCTTTCTCCAGCTGAAAGGCAAGCCGCAGGTCTCGCATGTCTTCTCAGGCAAGTGCATCTTGTTGACCATGGCGAATCACGCGTCGAGAAGGATCCTGGCGAACTGTCCGGTCGAGCAGCGCTGCCGGCGTCGATACGTCGATACATCGGACCATCGCCGCTCACCGTCGAATCAGCGCGCATCGTCGCCCAGCAACTGACGGCGCAACGACTTTGCCCGCGTGCGTGGGTCGAGCCAGATCGAGAAGAATGCGCGCGCGAACGCCGGGTCGGTCACGTCGGCCGTGAGGCGGCCGTTGGTGTAGAAGCGTGCACCGCGCTCGGGCACATACACGCCGCACAGCACGTCGCCGCGCGATACGTCGGTGAAAGCCCGTTCGATATCGCGGCGCCAAGCATCGAGCGTCGTCGGCGGCAACGGCGCGGGTGCGAGTCTCTCGATTTCGTCCATGCCCGTCGAGACGAGCCGCTCGCCTTTCACGTCGTGACGGTAGGCCAGCGACAACGCAAACGGCGTGTCGAACGCGCCGGGGGGCCGGGGCGCCCACAGCTGGGCGTCGTACAAGCAGATGCCCAGTATGCAGAACCGGCCGGATCCGATCAGTCGCGCCGATGCGATGTCGTCGACACAGCTCGCGCCGGCGAACAAGGGGGCAGCCAGCGCCGCGGCCGCGACTGCGGCGAGCATCGCAAGCCGGCGCCGCATGTCAGCCGCCCGACGACACGATGAAATGCATCACGTCGGTTCGCCGCTCGGCAAATCCCGCTTCGCAATAGGCGAGATAGAGGCGCCAGGTGCGAATGAACGTCTCGTCGAACCGTTGCGCGCGCACCGAGTCGAGGCGCGCGTCGAATCTGGCCCGCCATGCGCGCAGCGTACGTGCGTAGTCGTCGCCGAACGCAAGCACCGGCTCAGCAGCCAGGCCAGCCCGCCGCGCGGCATCGACGAAGCGCTCCGGGCTCGGCAGCATCCCGCCGGGAAAGATGAACTCGCGGATGAAGTCGCTCGACGCGCGGTAGGCCTCGAATTGCGACTCGACGATCGTGATCGATTGAATCAGCGCGCGAGCACCGGGCTTCAGGCGCTGCCTGAGCGTGTCGAAATACACCGGCCAGAACGTTTCGCCCACGGCCTCGAACATCTCGATCGACACGATCGCATCGTATTGGCCGTCGACGTCGCGATAGTCGCGCAATTCGAGCGTGACCCGATCGGACAGCCCGGCGCGCGCGATGCGCTCGCGGGCCAGTGTGTATTGCGCCTGCGAGATGGTGACGCCATGCACGCGTATGCCTTGCCGTGCGGCATGCACGGCGAAGCCGCCCCAGCCGCACCCGATCTCGAGCACGTTCATGCCGGCGCGCAGGCTCAGCGAATCGATGATGCGTTGGTACTTTGCCGCCTGCGCATCTGCTAGCGACCGCCGCTCGTCGCCGTCGAAGCAGGCGCTCGAATACGTCCACGTGTCGTCGAGCCACAGCCCGTAAAAGTCGTTGCCCAGATCGTAGTGAGCATGAATGTTGCGGCGGCTGCCGGCACGCGTGTTCATCCGAAGCCGATGGCGCAACGCGTACCAGAGACGCGCGAAGCGGCCGCCCGTTACGCTTTGCGAGACCGCAGGTTCGTTGCGTATCGCGACGCGCAGAAGACTGACAAGATCGGGCGTCTCGACCTGCCCTGCGCGATACGCGTCGGCAAAGCCGATGTCGCCGGCACGCAGGATCGCGCGGCACGCTCGCCAGTCGCGGATCTGCAGCGTCGCGGCCGGCTGGCTGCGCGGATCGCCGAACACCTGTTGCGCGCCTTCGGGTGTCACGAGCGTCAGATGGCCGTCGCGGATCCGCCTCAGCAGCGCGAGGAACAACCGGGCCGACAGCGGCATCGCCGGTTGCGATGCGGACGAGAACAGGCGCAGCAGGGTCATGGGCGAACCTCATGATCGGACATCGCGGAGCGGCATTGTGACGATGCGTCCGGCGAACGGGGCTGGGATGCGTCGGCGGACGCCGAATACGCGGGTGGCGTCTTGCCGTAAAACGGCACGCGCGCGAGCCACAGCCGCAACGCATGCCAATGGATGCGGATCACGACGTTGATCGCGTTAAGCGGCTGCCGGGCCAGCGCGCGCCACGCGCGTGCCGCCGTCAGCGGCGCGGACCGCGTGGCGATTGCCGTGCGCAGCAGCAGGCCGTCGTCGTCGCGATAGTCGATCGCCATGCTCAGGTGATCGCCGCACTGACGCACGCGAAACGCGTAATCCCCGACGATGTCGCAAAACGGCGAGACATGAAACGTCTTGCGGCAGACGAGCACGGTGTCAGCTCCGATCGGCGCGTGGCGCATCGCACTCATCAGGTAGCCGTGGTGCGCACCGAACGTGTTGCGCACATCGGCGTACAGCGCGCGAAGCCGGCCCGCGCGGTCGTAGCAGTACCAGAAGCTCACCGGGTTGAACGCGTAGCCGAAGATGCGCGGAATCGTCTGCAGCCAGATCGGGCCGTCGGCTGGAATGCCGGCGTGTGCGAGGACATCGCGCATCCACGGGCCGAGCGCGCGGCCGTCGCGCGGGCCGTAGTCACGCAACGCGAGTCCGAGCGGGCGCCAGCGATCGATACCGAACCAGCTGCCATCGATTTCTCCCAGCCGTTCGACGTCGCAGCAGACCTGGAAGACCGGATACGTGAACGCATGGCGCACGGGCCGCAGCCGTTCATGCATCACGTTGCCGACGAGAAGCCGGGCGGCCGTGCCGTCGCGGGCAAAGGGTGCGCTCATGGCTTGGCCCAGGCCGGAGCGACACCGAAGTCGCGGGCGACGCGCAACGCGGACTTCAGCCCGTCCTCGTGAAAGCCGTAGCCCGTCCACGCTCCCGCAAACCAGGTATTGCGCCGCCCTTGCAGCATCGGCAGGCGATGCTGCGCATCCACGGCCGTGAGATCGAGCAGCGGATGCTCGTAATCGTAGCGGCCGAGCTGGGTGTCGGGCGCGGGCTCGTCGACCGGATTCAACGTGACGACGACCGGCGAGCGGAACGGCAGCGGCTGCAACTGGTTGAGCAGGTAGCTCACGCACACCGGCGATTCGCCGCCCGTGCGCCTCGGCCGGCCGCCCAGGTAGTTCCACGCCGACCACACGCGCCGCCGGCGCGGCAGCAACGCGGTATCGGTATGAAGCACCGCGACGTTGTGCTGGTAGCGCACGGCGCCGAGCACGTCGCGCTCGGCCTTGCTGGCATCCGCGAGCAGCCGCAGGCTGGTCGGCGCATGGCACGCGAGCACGACCGCGTCGAACCGCTCGTGACCGGCTGTATCGGTCGCCACCGTCACGCCCGCGTCGTCGCGCCGTATCGCGCGGACCGGCGTATTCACGCGCACGTCGTCGAGCGTCGCGGCGATGCGCTCGACGTACTGCCGCGCGCCGCCCGCGACGGTGCGCCAGGCCGGCCGGTTGTTGACCTGCAGTAACGCGTGATTCAGGCAGAAGCGCAGGAACGTCGCCGCCGGAAACCGCAGGATGTCGTTGGCCGCACTCGACCAGATCGCGGCCGCCATCGGCAGCAGGTAGTGATGCTGGAACGATGCGCCGTAGCCGCCGGCCGTGAGCAGTTCCCCGACCGAAAGACGCTCGCGGCTCGCCGATTCGAGGTGATCTTGCGCGGACGCGTTGAAGCGCAGGATGTCGCGCAACATCCCGAGAAAGGTCGGCGAGAACAGGTTGCGGCGTTGCGCGAACACCGTGTTCAGGTTGCTGCCGGCCCATTCGAGCCGGCCGCCGTCGACCGAAACCGAAAACGACATGTCGGTCGAATGGGCGGCCACGCCCAGTTCGTCGAACAGCGCGATCAGGTTCGGATAGGTCCGGTCGTTGAACACGAGGAATCCCGTGTCGACGGGGTGGCGTGCGCCGTCGAGTTCGACGTCGACCGTGTGCGTGTGACCGCCG
Source organism: Burkholderia sp. Bp9015 (assembly GCF_003853505.1). Taxonomy (NCBI): domain Bacteria; kingdom Pseudomonadati; phylum Pseudomonadota; class Betaproteobacteria; order Burkholderiales; family Burkholderiaceae; genus Burkholderia; species Burkholderia sp. Bp9015. The sequence continues at coordinate 32,936 of NZ_QTPZ01000037.1, read as the reverse complement.
AGGTAGTCGGCGGCCTCGAACAGCGTCACACGGTGACGGCGGGCCAGCAAGTACGCGCTGGCCAGGCCCGCGATGCCGGCGCCGACGACGGCAATCCGCCGGCCGGGCAGCGACATTGAAAGTTCCGGGTGCATCGCGAATGGTCTCCGTCAGTCACAAGTGCAGGTTCGGGAATCACATGTGCACATATACGTCGCACCGCACGCGGCGGATGCAGGTGCGGTGGTCATTCGCGATCGCCGGGCGACGCGAAGCCCGGCTTGCCGATCTGGTCGGGTGTTTGCGGCACCCGCCTGAAGCGCGACGTGTCGTAACCCATCGCATCGAGCCGGGCGAGCAGCGAGCGATAGGTGGCCTCGTCCATCGTCGGCTCGCGCGAGAAGATCCAGCCGAGCGTCTTGCCCGGGTAGCCGAGTATCGTGTACCGGTAGTCGGGATCGACGTAGAGCGTCAGTTGCGTGACATACACCGGCCAGAACAGCCGCACGCGCCATTCGCCGCCGCCGCTGCCAGGCTTGACGGCGTCGACGAACCGGTAGTGCTTCTCGGGCTGGTCGAAGCCGCCTTTGCGGCCGACGAATGCGTCGTCGATCCGGCCGTCGTCACGCAGGCGCCACTCGGCCCGGCTGCCGACGAAGCGGCGTTCCGCGAAATACGGGATGTTCGCGATCACGTACCAGCGGCCCATGTAGCGCGGCAGGTCGACGGGTACGGTCGACAGCGGAACGGCGGCGCGCGGATTCGGGTTCGGCGGACTGCCCGAGCACCCGGCGGCCCCGATCGCGAGCGCCGTCACGACCGTGACGGCGGCACGGCGGAGAACCCGGTACGCGATCGCGGCCGTCATGCGAGAACCCGGCGCTTGTCGAACAGATAGTGGGCGACGCCCCATTCCTGCCCGTCGGCATAGCCGAACAGCTCGGCGACCGCCATGTAGAACATCCGCCAGCGCTGGAACCAGATGCGGGCGTCGGCGCCGTAGACCGTCTCGAAAATCGGCATGACCCGGGGGCGCGCCGCATCGAGCGACGCGAGCCACTGATTGGCCGTGCGGGCGTAGTGAGTCCCGTCGAGCCACCATTGGCGGGCGATGCGCACGTCGTCCTGGAACCGCAGCAGCAGGTCGGCCGACGGCATCGTCCCGCCCGTGAAGAAATAGCGCGACATCCAGTCGGTGTCGTCGTGCACCGCGAAGTGATAGGCGAGCAGCTTGTGCGCGAAGATGTGCACGAAGAGCTTGCCGTCGTCGTGCATCCAGCGCGCGATTTTGGCGAGCAGTTGCCCGTAGTTCTTCATGTGCTCGAACATCTCGATCGAGAGCACGCGGTCGAAACCGGCATCCTCGGGATCGAAGTCGAACTCCACCACGTTGCCGGTCACGATGCGCAGATTCGTCAGCCCGCGCTGCGCCGCGCACCGCTCGATGAAGTGGCGTTGACCGTGCGAATTCGACAGGCCGACGATCTGCGCGGCCGGGTAGCGCTCGGCGAGCCAGAGCGACAGCGAACCCCAGCCGCATCCGAGGTCGAGAATGCGCTGGCCATCCTCCAGCCTGGCGCGCTGCGCGTACAACGCCAGCATGGCTTCTTCTGCTTGCGACAGCGTTTCGTCGCCGCGCGGGTAATAGCCGCACGAATATTTGAGCCGCGGGCCGAGATGGGCCTCGAAGAAGCTGCCGGGCACTTCGTAATGCTGCGTGTTCGCCGCGAGCGTTTCGATTGCGATCGGGCTCGCGCCCAGTTCACGCACCAGCGTGTCGTAGGCCGCCGCGCGCCGTTCGCCGTCATACGCATGTTCGTCGCGCAGGCGTTGCCGCATGAGCGAGCGCATGCCGGCCCGGATCAGCCGGTCCGGCAGCCAGCCGCGCTCGCAGCAGCGGATCAGCCAGGCGTCGTTGGGTGCCGCCGCCGAGGCCGGCGACGGTTGCGAGGTGGTAGCGGTCATGATCGCGTGCTCCGGTCTTCAGGGTGATCGGATCGAGTGGGGGAAGGGCCGGGCGCCGGCCTCGGAGGCCACGGAACGATGGCGCTGGTCGTGCGCATGTACTCGCGGTAGCCCGGCCGGCTTTGCACCAGACGCGCTTCGAGCAGCGGCAAGCCGGATACCTTGAGCAGCAGCCATGCCATCAGGAGTGGCGGGAACAGCGTCAGCCAGCCCCACGGCATGCCGATCGCCAGCGCCGTGTAGGCGAGCCAGTGCACGCACTCGAAAAAATAGTTGGGGTGCCGCGAATAGCTCCACCAGCCGGCGCGACAGACCTGGCCGCCGTGGTCGGGATCCGCGAGAAGCCGCTTGAGTTGCCGGTCGGACGCAGTCTCTCCGGCGACGGCGGCGATCCAGATCGCTACTGCCGCGGCGATCGCGAACCGGGACGGGGCTGCCGCGCTGTATGCGGGGATGAAGAACGCGATCGACAGCAGCATCGAGATCAGCGCCTGCAACTGGAACAGCCAGAACATGTTGCGCGGCGCGGCGTCGCCCCACTGCAGGCGGAACTGTCGATAGCGCGGGTCCTCCGGCTGCCCGCGATTGCGCCGCCACAGGTGTCGCGCGAGTCGCAGCCCCCAGATGCCGCCGCCGGCGGCGACGAGCGCACGATTCAATTCCGGGCCGGTAGCCAGCACGGCGACGAACACGGCTACGCCGCCGAGCGTCGCGGCCCAGACAGGATCGATCATCCCGGCGTTCCGGGAATGCAATTGGGCAATCCACACCGCCGTGAAGGACAGGATCAGTCCGACGAAGGCGAGGAGGGCAACGACGACGGCGGGCATACGGGCTCCGAGGGCGCGATATCCCTTTATACGGAGCGGTCGACCGATCGGATGCAGACGGATGCGACGAGATGCGCGATCTCGTCGAGAGAGACGGCAGCGGGCGGCACGCCGCCTCCCTTTACGTTTGCGGGTTGAGCGCGCGTTGCGCGCGTCAAGTGGTGTGCATCGCGCCGGTGGCGAGCACCGGCCCGGTGGGTTGGCCGCTCGGCGAGCCGCCGCGAGGCTCGAGCGATACGGCGAGCACCGCGCGTGCATCGAGTCGCGCGACGATCGCTTGCGGCAGCGTCATCGACGCCGGTGCGTTCGACGCGAATACGCCGAGCGAGATCGGCTTCGCATTTGGCGGAATCAGCCAGAGCTCCGTCGAGCGGTCAGCGGCGATCGGTGGCGTGTTCGCGGGCACCACGACCATCCGGGCACGCTGCAAGTCGACCGTGGCGGTCCACCGTGCGACGCCATCCGCTTGTGCCAGCGTGGCCGCCATGTAGTGGCTGTCTTCGGCAGCGGGGCGCGGCGGCGCTTCGCCCACCCGGATCACGTTGACCGTGAGCAGTCCGAGCGCCGCCACGCTCGCGCCCATGCCGACCCAGCGCCACAGTCGCAGGCTGTTCCACCATCCGTCGGATGGCGCAGCGCTGCGCGGGCGCGGCGGCGGAATGAAGCCCAGTTGGTGCTGGATCCTCGTCCAGGTTCGCGCGGGCGGGTCGACGGGCGTGACGTCGTCCGCGAGCGGGGCGAGGTGGCGCTGCCAGCGCTCGAGTGTGGCTTGCAACGCCGGGTCGCGCGCGGCGGCCTGCTCCAGCTCGCGGCGCGCGTCTGCGTCGAGCACGCCGAGCGCGTATTCCGCGCAGCGCAATTCGGGATTGTGATCGGCCGGCGTATTCATTGCTCCAGGCACACCTTCAGCTGCATCAGGCTGCGCCGGATCCAGCTCTTCATGGTTCCGAGCGGCACACGCAGTCGCGCTGCCAGCTCACTGTAGGTCGCGCCGCTGAAGAAGGCCTCGCGCACCGCGCGGCCCTGCTGCGAATCGAGTTGCGCGAGGCATCGCTCGAGGCGCAGGCGCTCCTGCGAGGCCTCCGCCAGCGCGGCGGGCGTCGGATCTTCGGCGGGAAGCTCCAGCGCCTGTTCGTCGTCGAGTTGCGCGTCGCGATGCTGCCGCAAGCGGTCGATCGTCTTGTTGCGCGCTAGCGTGATTAGCCACGTCATCGCGCCGCCGCGCGCCGGGTCGAACGCGTCGATGCGTCGCCATGCGGTCGTGTAGACCTCCTGGAGGAGATCCTCGGCTTCCCCATGATCGTGAAGCATGCGCACGATTGTCCCGAACACCCGCGACGCGGTCAGTCGGTACAGCTCCGCGAAAGCCGCCTGGTCGCCGGTTGCTGCCTGAAGCATCACCCGGTTCAGATGTTCGCGGCGCGCGACATCCGCATCGGCATCGCGCGAAGGGGCTGTCTGATCGAAGCCGCTGGCACCGCTTGGCGTGTCGCTCATGCAAAGTGGATGGCGCGGACCGCCATGATGTGAATGTCGAGCGAAATATAGCACTCTCGGATGCATGTGATTGAACGATCGGTGGCACGCCCGCTGCACGTTGTGCAGCGCAACGCCCGCTGTGATCTCTTCAACCAGATACGAGCGACGCGTCCGCGCGGATGCAGGCAGCCGCAACGTGCGGCGAATGCGGCCGACTACCGTCGGTTGCGTGCACAATGACCGGGTTTCGTGTCTGGAGAGTCATTCAATGAAGCGAAGTATCGTTGGCCGACCGGTGTGGGCGGCGGGAGTGATCGTGGCGGGCGCCGCCCTGGTGCTGGCGGGATGTGCAGGCCTCGCCGGCGGGCCCAGCGGGAATGCACACGTTCCGCAACCCGCGAAATCCGTCGATCTCGATCGCTACGTCGGCAGATGGTACGAGTTCGCGCGGTATGAAAACCGCTTCGAGCGCGGATGCGACGGCGTGACGGCCGAGTATGCGAAGCGGGAAGACGGTCTCATCGGCGTGCGCAATACCTGCCACAAAGGCGGGCCGGACGGCCGCGCGCGAAGCTCCGACGGGCGCGCAAAGATCGTGGCCGACAGCGGCGGCGCAAAGCTGAAAGTGTCGTTCTTCGGGCCGTTCTTCTTCGGCGATTACTGGGTGCTCGATCGCGCCGACGACTACTCATGGTCGATCGTCGGTGAACCGTCGGGTCGGTTCCTGTGGATCCTGACGCGCGATGCGAAGCCCTCCGCTGAACAGGCCGCGGCGCTTGTCGAACGGGTTCGGACGCTCGGTTACGACACGACGATGTTGCGGCGCACTGCGCATTAGGGCGACCGCACACAACACGCGTGCACGGCGCCATCGGGCCGGGAACAACGCCGAGCTCCGCGTATGCCCGCAGCCGTGGCCGATGGCGACGGCGAAAGGCGGGATATCGCCGATTGAGTACACGTGATGGTGTCGATGCCCGTCAACGTGGAAGGCGTCTGCATTGACGCCGTTAGACTCGCGCGTGGGGTGGGGCGATACAAACCGGCGTGCGCGCTCCCGCTCTCGCTCCGAGAGGCGGATCGTTGTGCACGCCCGATGCCAGGCATCGGGCGCGAACAGTCGGTGGACTAGATCTGAGCGCGGTCGCGCGAGTTCACGGCGACCACCGTGGGCGATTCGGCCAGCGGGACGAAACGTCGGGTGGTGCCGTCCAGCGCATCGATGCCGCCCGTCTCGATGTCGTAGACCCAGCCGTGCAGGTTTAGGCGTCCTTGCTCCAGTGCAAGCGCGACTGAAGGGTGGGTGCGCAGGTTCGCCAGTTGCGCGATGACGTTTTCGCGCACGAGCCCGTCGAGTTTTGCGCGCGGCGTGTCGTATTCGTGCGCGGCGTTGATGACTCGCGCGGAATCGGCATGACGCAGCCAGTTCGCGACGGCCGGCAGATGGTCGAGGCAGGTGCAGCGCGAAATCGCGCCCATCGCGCCGCAATCGGAGTGGCCGCAGATCACGATATCCCGAACGCCGAGAACGGCGACCGCGTATTCCACGGTGGCGGAAACGCCGCCGGGTTCCGGGCCGTACGACGGCACGATATTGCCCGCATTGCGGATCACGAACAGTTCGCCCGGCTCACGCTGAGTGAGCAGCTCAGGTACGACACGGCTGTCGGAGCACGTGACGAATACGTGGCGAGTTGCTTGAAAAGCGCCTCACGTTGCGGGTAGATGTCGCGTTGAAAACGCAAAAAACCATCGATGATGTCTCGCATGCTCGCTCCAAAACTTCAGACGTATGATCAGCGCAGTTGCAAGCAGGTGCGCCTGCGCGGCGAGCATGATAATAGAGATATCAGGCGGGCGGGATGGCGTGCGGGGTCGCCCGGTATCCGACCCAGGAGAACGAATATTCGATCAATTTGACATAATTAACACTCTCGGCGGACCATGTGTCCCTGCATGCCAGTATCGGGGGCGTGCCTGTAGGGAGCATCCCGAACGCAACCGAGCCCGCCAAGGCAACTTTTGGGGCATTTGGGCGGGAAGCTGCTCGGCGTCCCTTTGCCATCAGGGCGTTGCGGCCGATCTTGGATTGGCGCTACGGCCAATATGGGTAGGATAGTGGGTAGGAGCCTATCTGCGATTGAGGGAGTCTTACCCGGCAGATTGTGCGAGCGATGGTTGGCGTTGGCTGCCTTCAGCCACTCTGGACCAAAAAGGCGGAGACGGCGCGCCGTGTGCGGGGGCGCATTAAGGCGATCCTGGACGCGGAGACCGTGATGGGCCACCGCGCCGGTGGTAACCCTGCTCGTTACGTAGACCATCTCCAACTGGTGTTACCACGGTCAAAGAAACGCTCGCAGGTAAAGCATCATCCGGCGTTGCCTTGGGAAGACCTTCCGACGTTTATCCGGGACCTGGAGCTTCGTCCCCGACGCGCGGCACGGGTGCTGCACCTGCTTATCCTCACGGCGACTCGCACGAACGAGGTGCGGTTTGCGCGGGTTGAGGAGTTTGATCTCGACAATCGTGTCCGGAGTATCCCGGGAGATCGCACGAAGAGCGGTCGGCCGCTGCGCGTGCCACTTTGCAAGCGGGCCGTCGAGATCGTACGCAGTGCGCTACCGAAGGCGAAGTATGGATATCTGTTTCCCGGTTGCACGGAAGGGCGCCCACTGTCGAACATGGCGATGCTGTCACTGCTGAAACGCATGTCGTACTCCGGCATCACCGTGCACGGTTTCCGGTCGACATTTCGTGACTGGGTCGCCGAATGCACCGACTATCCGGATTCTTTGGCAGAGGAAGCGTTGGCGCACATCATTACTTCGCAGACGATAGCAGCTTATCGGCGTCGCGATCAACTCGAAAGACGGCGGCTCATGATGGAGGACTGGGGGGTATATTGTTCAAGCGGACGTATGCTCGAAGCGTCAATGGCGCCGGTCATGCCGCAAACGTTCGCTGCCTGAATCGACGCTGCTTCTATTCTAGAAACGGTGCTGCGGGCCGGGCAGGTTCGCACTCGCCGGGTATCGCGAGTGCGAGGCTGTGTCGTCAGTATGTCGCTTGATTCCGATGCAATGGAGGCTGAATTCACCGATATCTGGCGGTATCGCTGCTATGTATGAAATAGAGTCGCCGCCGAGACGAACGGCATGGATTCCCGAAGACTGCGGAGGAGTCTTCAGCGTTGGGGCAACTGAGACGGATCGGAATCGCTTGAGCCGGAACGGCTTGATACAGAGTCAACCGGGCCTTCGGCATGAAGCTGCGGGCCCAGAGAGCGTCCGTAGGGCGACCGATCGCTACGCTACGGTGATCATTCGGCGATCAAGAAGCGATCACGTTTCTTACCCTTAATCCATGACGGTTCGCGGCCGCGCCCGCTCCACGTCTTTCCCGTTTTCGGATCCTGATACTTCGCCGTCGGGGTTTGGCTGCCATTCGCGCCACGTGCGCGCTTACGGCCGAAGAGCTGTTCCGGCGTGAGGCCATACTCTTGAATACGCGCACGAACTTCTTCGAGCACGGTCGCTAGTTCGGCCTGCCTAGCTTCTTCCGCTTGCACGAGCAGCGCATCAGCCTTGGCTTTCAACTCTTGATAGGTGGCCATTCTTCACTCCACGTGGCTAAAAGGAACAGTATTGAAATGATCGCTTCGTAGAGTCCAATTCGGAGCGACGCATCGGGTCTGCGACGTTCTATTGTCAGCAGGGCTATTGTAACGATTGCGCGATTTTCTCATCGTTTGGACCCGGAGTCGATCATTTATCGTCTCCGAGGCCGTAAATCTGGTGGAGCAATCGACATCCGGACATTGAACTATTGCGGTTGGATACGCAAATTGTCGACGCTCATCATCAGATTGTTGGGTGGTCGCCCGCTGTGCGCCGATATGCGCTCAACCGCACTGATCTTCCGGTGCCTGTTGAGACCGTCTCCATCAGGCTGCGTTGGAGGAGCAATGAGGAGGCCTACTGTGTTCTCGCCGGCTCTGCTAAAGCGTGAAACTTCAGACAAGCCGCTTCTTTTTTTCGGGGCGTGCGTGATCTCGTGCAATTGACAGACCAATTCTGCGCCGATGTTGTGGTGGGACGTTTCGTTTTTCCATATCGTTCAACTTCGCAGATGCGCTGATCGGTACCCCCCAATCCTCACAGTTGACATTGCTGCGTGAAGGAACGAAAAAAGATGAACCGATTTGCGCCGGCGCGATGAGTCCGGCAAGGTCGGTGCATCATCGGTCCGATTTCTCGCGGTGTGTGGAGTACATATCGCCACGTTCGAGGCGAGGCCTGCTATGGAGCAACGCGATAGTGTTTCGCGATTGAGTGATACAAGCGCATGCTCGGCACCAGCGTGCGATTGCGCGACCTTACAGATCCGTTTGCGAAGGGCCGAAACGCAGATTCGTCGTCTCACAAGATGCGTTCAACTGAAAGACGAGAAGCTGTGTGAGCTTGGCAAGGTCCTGGCGAACTCGGCGACCGCACACTACTGCGTTGAAGAGCGATTGCAGCGTGAACTTGACGCGTTGCGGATAGACCTGCCGGCCGACGTGCCGAGCGATCACTACGGTCCTGTTGATGGCACTTCGATGGGAGGCGGTGTAGTCGTTCGCCTGCCTTACTTGACCGCGATCCTCTCAGTTTTGTTCGACGCGATGCATGTGTTCTGGACGGACTGCGATGACGGTCGTCTGCCAAAATCTTCGACTGTCGCTCATGCGATTGATGAACGTCTCGGACTGAGGGCACAGGCAAGCGGCGAAGGTTCACGCACCGGTCAGGCCTACGCATCCGCCATCCGGCCGGATTGGGTAAAGGATGCGGATAACCGGCATCACCACCGGCGATCCACATCCTAGTTGTAGTCGTGGAAGTCGAGCCCACTAATTTCGGCGAAGCGCGACGGTCGTCTCCGGGAGGGGGCCTATTGCACGTCTGCCGCGCAACGAGCAGCGCGTGGTGCCGTCTCCACCACAGAGCCACGAACATTCGGCGTGAGCGGACGATGCCACGTGATTGAAGAGCGAAGACTATCGAGATCGGATCCAAGTTTGGCGAACGCGGCGGACGTGAGATCAATGGCACAGACGACGAACGGAGAGCTAGCGGTCTCCGGATGAGGTCCCACATACTGAAGATCGAGGCCAAAGCGGCGATACAGTCGTGCGATGGCCTGGGTGACGACACCAATGATGCGGGTCGCGCCGAGGGATGCCGCGACGGCCATAACATAGGGAAAGAGTTGCATGCCCGAGCCGGCGAACCGCGATAGCTCCCATACGGTGGGTGACGAGGGAAAGTCGAGGTCCGACGATCGAGGAAGTAGTTCTTGGAGCAGGTATGGGGCGGTAGTTGGCATCAGGCGTGCGCAACCACATATCTGCCCTTCGGGAGTAAGTTCAACAATCTGAATGGTGTTTTCGCCATCGAAGTGATCCCATTCTATGGTTTCATTTTCCTTAACATCAGGTAGCGGCCAGCCGAGGCGGCGCACGAACACGTCGTACCGGAACGCGCCGAGTCCATCACGAAATTCAAGCGGCAAGTCGCTCAACCTACCCGCGATAATGAGTGGCATTTGCGTTCTCCATCGTTTGTCGATGGGCGCCACCGTATCAAGTCGAAACAACAACAGGAACTAGTTAGGTAGGGAGGAGGCGCAAATGAATATTGGCCGTGCATAATCCGTGCGAGATTGAAGATCTCTGGCTGATCCCGGGTTATTCAATATATGGGATTCGAGAGGTGCGGCGTCATGGTTAAATCATGCCAGCGACGTGCTCACAAATTATTCGGAAAACTTCGACTGAAAATAAGAGAGCTAATCAAGTAGGCCGAAATTGGAGGCAATGACGGCGGCTGCTATCCTGCTATTCACGTTCAGGACCTTCATTGCTTCAGTGATATGATATTCGACGGTATGGCGGGATATTTCGAGAATCATGCAGATATCCGACGATGTTTTACCTTGCGCGACCCATGAAAGACATTGGCGCTGACGCGGGGAAAGCTGAATGAACGCCTTTGGATGGGGAGGAGCGAACCGATCCAGCTCCAAACGAAATAGATTGCTGATTACGCTCGCGAGCTGCCGGCTCGTCCCTGCATTGATACGGGATGATGGACCTGACAGATTGATGAGCAAAACACTGCCCCCGACCTCACGAATTGGAATGCTCAACCCGTTTTTGAGTCCGGCGTCGCATGCTTCCACGAGCACATGTCGCTCAGCATGGTTCAAGTCGGTAATATCGCCCCAGCGATAAGGTCCTGAGGAAGTAAAAGCCGCTCGATGTACGGGATCAACGGAGCCATAGTTGTGCTGTAGATAGTGCTGCACCCAGTTGTTGGGATAATGCGAGCAGATTGCCTCCATAGACATGCTGGGTCTAGAGCGAACGCAAGTCAGGGAGATTCGTGTGACGGCATAACATGGAAAACCCAAGGGAAGCACCGCATTGCCAAGCAAGTCAGAAAGCGAAGAAATATCCTTTGCATCGGTAAAGAGAGACAGGATTGGCGCCATTCGGGTAGCCAATGTGACATTCCATGGTGGTGGCTTGGATGCTTTGTTGCTTGTGCGATGCCGAAATCGCGTTCTCATGACTCCTACCTCGCTTATTGCCTAGTGGCATTCAAGAGAAATTCTGGAGCAAGGCGCCGACACTCTGGCAGCAACTCGGACAAAAATTATGGTAGTGGGGCGCTGAATGTACGCGCACCCGCTATGCTAGGGCCGACGCCGGAGGTTACGTCGAGATGGACGTTGGATGCGTAGCTAGTGTGGAGTCTAATGGATTGAATCGGAACGTCATCCAATAGATTGTAATAGTTTGATACGCGATTTTCTTAAAGTCGCCGCCCGGATCGGGAACGATATTGCGACGTATTTAGCGATCGTGTGGCGCACCGTCGGCGAAATTTCCTGAATTCAACGATCCTGTTAACGAACGAAGAGTGCCGCTGCGGAAAATCCTCCCACTCCGCGGGCGCATAGCAGGAAAGGCTTACCGGGAACCAGATCGTCGCAGTCGGCGAGATTGATGAATGGATCGCTGACCGTCACATGCGCGACGCGAGCAAAGTTGTCAGTAAACAGGCATCGTGCTGGAAGACCGAGCGATGCGGTAGTTCGGCGCAAGGTTGGCAGATCAAGATGGGAAGGCAAGATGCGCTGAATTTCAGCTTGGGGCACATTCGCCTCAGCGCTCGTTTGCGTCGCGAGTCGACGCGCGGCAAAGAAGTACTGAGCTGCGATACGCGATTCATCTTCTCCCAGTGTGCCTAGCCAACCTTCTCCACTCGCGTGAAACGCCAGCGAGACCAATCGATTGATCGAGGTATCGCGTTCGACGAGCACCGCACATGCGCCGTCGCTGAGCAATCCCGCCCCGGCTATTGACCGATCGCTTGCGAGGGGCATGACGTCTGCGCCGACCAGCAGGCCGCGGTTGATAGCTGGACGGGCGGAAAACATCGCGCGAATGATCCGTAGCGCGCCCAGTGATGAGGCGCAATGCTGTTGCGCAAACGAGAATGCCTCTGCCTGCTCGAAACCAAAGTGTTCGCATAGCAGGCGTGGCAGGGATAGCGGCGGAGGGACGACGCTGCCCTGAAGCGTATGAACGTAGACGAGAAAGTCGATCGTGTCGGGAGCAAAATGGGTCGCACGAACGAGCGATTGGATGGCGTTCGCGGCAAGCGAAAGCGCAGTCTGTCCCCGAGCGTCATAGAACGAGCGCACTCCCGCTTCTTCGAGGCGTTTGACGGTCTCGACGGACTGCTTGGTTCGTTGGGCCCAACTGCGGACATCTTCGGCCGGCTCAGGCAGATAGTAAGCGGTATGGACGATACCAATAGAAGCGCTCATGACGGGTTGAAATATAAGTGCGGTCTGCCATGCGATTCGAACAGTGCGCAACCGACGAAACCGCCCAGGCCGACGCCCCACGTCAGGATTCGGTCGCACACTGACAGGTCGTGAGATTCGAGTGTGTTGGCGAGCCGCACGATAGGTTCGGCTGCGCCCAGATGGGCGCGGCGGCGGTCGGAAAATTCAACGACACGGCGACTGAGATGTCGGCAAATAGCTTCATCAAGTTGCGGATCTATTCCTGCTCCTACGACGGTGCCGAGGTCGTTCGGCTGAAGCGCGTGTCGGAGCAGTATCGCGTCGATCGTCGATTGCAGCGCCGGAACCCAATCGGTGCGGATGTCTAGGCTTGAGAGCGGGGCGGGTGGCGCGAACCGGTGGAGGCGGCTGGTGCGTGCGTCGATCACCACCAGTCCGCAAGACGCGGGTCTGGAGCGTTCCACGAGGATGGCACCGGCTGCATCGCCCTGCACAATTCCTTGGTCGGTCCATCGCGAGAACGGCGGACACCACTTTTCTGCAGCGACGATCAAGATGGTGTGGATTTCGGGCTCCGCAATCAGCAGATCACTCGCCAGCTGGAGGGCCGTGAACGTGGAGGCCCCCTGCTGTTGGGAGATGGAGAACGGGAAGCAGGGCGTGCCGATTACTGCACGCAAGCGTCCAGCGGTCGTTGTGGACACATGCTCGTTGAGGCTACTGTGGCAGAACATTGCAATATCGATCGGCGCTGCATTGGCTGGCCGCGCAGCACATATTGTCTGCGCCATTTTCGCGGCGAGCCCGGATAGATCGGTATCGCGCTCAACAGGGACACAACGAAATTCGTCCGGCGCTGCGCTGATTGCAGCGCTTCCGGTTGAAGCCGCCTTCTTTGTGGGGTGACGGGCGTAATCCGCTTGCCACGACACGACCCAAGCGTGCCAACCGGACCGCATCGGAGCACCGAGCGTCGGCTCGATTCCGCGCTCACGCTGTACAGCGACTGTGTGCGGCACATAGCTGGCAAGTGCCGTGATCACAGGTGTATTCATCGTGCACGTGGTAGCGCGAGGTCGTCGGGCAGCAGGTCATAAAGGAGCCGCCCGACGCGCGTGCTATCGATGAGATGACAGTCTCGTTGCAGTCCGATCAGACGAAAACCCAGGCGCGCGAGCAGACGTTGCGACGGCACATTGCAGTCGACAGCCCATGCAGTGATGCACCGCAGCCGATCACGGACGAACGCTTCGTGAAGGAGGTATGTCGCTGCGTTGAAAGCCATATTGACGCAAGTTGGCCGCAACCGGTCGCGGAGGATCCAGAATGTGCCCGTCGCGAAGCGATGCGTGACATCACTGACGGCGACCATACCGCTCGGCACTGCATAGCCAGCTGGACCGAACACACGTATTCGATGCTGCCTGCTATGAACCATTGCTTGCACCGCCAATGCGGGTAGGGTTTGGCGGCCGAGCCCGAAGTCGAACCACCGACCGATGGTCGGCTGAGCGAGCCATGCGACGATATCGTCGATGTCATTCGGCCCTGGTTTGCGTAACCAGCACGTGGATGACGTTACATGCGTTGCAGCGTTGCCCATTGAGGGCTGAAGCGCGCCATCCGTAGGGGCGTTACCATTCATACGTCTACCTCCCCATTTTCGATCCGCGGTTCCGCGAGCCAGCCGAGCGCTGTGTCGATGCGCAGCAGGAGCTGGGCAACCCAGTGGCTGCTCTGGAAGCGGGCTGCCGGCGGGAGACCTTCAACATAGCCGTGCCCACCGCAAAGCTGCACGAATTCACGACTGACGTTGACCGACTCGGCCGCGACGTGTCGCAGTAACTGACGGACTAACGGGACCGGCGCCGACGGGCGAGCCGTCCTTACTGCCTGCAAAAACAGGTGAGTGCCATGGGTGACGATCAGCATGTCGGATAATCGCGCCGCGACGAGCTGGTGGCTTGCTAACGGCTTTCGGAACGCTTGCCGAGTCGTCGCGTAATCGAACGCGAACCGGACGCTATGTTGCATGGCGCCCGTCAAGAGCGCAGCGAGATAGAGGCCGATTTCCGTCATGTACGTTTGCGCGGGAGGAACGCTATCGCTGTCGGCTCGCGCAATCACGGCGAGGGGCGTTTCGGCCGCGGCTTTGTCCGAATGCAATTGCTCCAAAACGAGGGTGCCGAGCGTCGCGATGCCTGTCGATCTCGAAGGTCGCTGATCACGTGGGCGCTCGGTGAGGAGGAGGCGCCGCTTGTCATCTATCCGCATGGCGAGGGTCACAGCGTCGCCCAGTGGACCGAGTTGCCATATTGTTGCGTTGTCGATGCCGGGCACGGACAACGCGATCGCTGTTGTGCCGTCGAAATACGCCTGAACTGGCCGAGCCAGGACTGGACCGAGTGCATTGTGCGTCCGGAGCACCATGAGCGCGGGTGCTGTCAGCGTCAACTCCAACGCACGCTCAAGCGGTCCGGCGGCGAGCGCTTCGACAACAAGTGCCAGGCCGTGACGGTCGATTCCGAGGCCGCCGTGTTCCTCGGGTAGGACCATTGCTCCAAGATCAAGTGTGGCGGCAGCGAGTCTGACGGTTTCTTGCCACGCTGCTACGCTGGGTGAACCGGCAAGCAAAGGCTCCAGTCGGTTGCGCGCGAAGCGTTGGCTCGCGATATAGAGGTTGCGTTGATCATCGGTCAGTGCCCACGGTGCCGGAGCGGGCCCTGGCGGGAAGGAGTCGGGGGAGAACATCACAATCCTCCACAAAGGACGAGGGTGGTCAGACGAGCATCTCGATCGCATCAGGGTGGCCGAGAAAGTCCCTAGGGCTGGCCGAGCGTCCATACGCACCTGATTGGAAGACGACCACAAAGTCCCCAATGCGAGCCTCGGGAAGCAGCACGTCGTCGGCGATCCGGTCGAGCGGCGTGCACAGGCATCCGACGATGTGGCAACGCTCCGTAGGGGCTTGTGTTTGGCGATTCCCGATGGCGACCGGAAAATTGCGGCGCAGGATCTGCCCGAAGTTTCCCGATGCAGCTAGATGGTGGTGCAGGCCGCCATCGGTGATCAAGAATGTTCGGTCTCGGGATACCTTGCGATCGATCACTCGGCAGACATAGATGCCGGCTTCCCCGACCAAATATCGCCCAAATTCCAAGATCGCGCGCGTGTCCGGTAAGCGACCGCGGAATACGCCGAGCCAATCGTGCATGGCATCGGTGACCGCAGCGAGGTCAAGTGGTGTTTCCCCCGCGAAATAGGGGATGCCGAAACCGCCTCCGAAGTTCACGTATTGCGGCGCGACTGGCAGGCCGCCGGCCAATCTCACGGCGAGATCCGCGCTCTTGCGTTGAGCTTCGATGACGGTCGGGGCATGTAGACACTGGGACCCCCAGAAAATATGAAAGCCGGCCAGTGCCACTTCCCTTGCATCGAGCTCGCGCAGTAGCTCGGGCACCTGCCCCGCATCGAGCCCAAAAGGGGTGGCCCCCCCACCCATGCGCATGCCGCTGTGATCGACGCGAAAGTCCGGGTTGACTCGAATGGCGACCTTGGGCTGCACGCCGAGCTCCCAGCCGAGCGCAGTCACGAGGTGCAGCTGCGTGGTCGATTCGAGGTGAATGTTGACACCGCTTGCGACGGCGCGACGTAAGTCGTCGCGGCTCTTGCCAGGCCCGGCGAAGCCGATCAGTTCTGCGGGCATGCCGGCATTCAGCGCAAGTGCCATCTCATTGGCCGATGCCACGTCGAACCCATCCATCTGTGGCGCAAGGTGATGGACTACCGCGGGCATCGGGTTCGCCTTAATCGAGTAATGCAGGTCGATACCGGCTGGCAGCATATCGCGCAGCGTGCATACACGCTCGTCGAGCGTTGCGCGATCATAGGCGAAGAACGGCGTACGCCCTGCACGATCGGCCAGGCGATTGATCCCGACGCCGCCGATGGTGAGGACGCCGTTGTGCTCCCCAAACAGCCCGTTCACGACTGCCTCACTTCGGAGGCGGCGTCAGAGCTCGAGAAGGCGGCGCGCAATGCGGCCCGATCGAATTTCCCGTTGGGGTTGCGCGGAACTGTCTCGCGGACCACGATGCGCTGCGGCACCATGTAGCGCGGCAGATGTTCCACACACCAGGCCTGAAGCGTTTGAGCATCGAAGCACGTGGCGACCGGCACAACCAACAGGACGATCGCTTCCCCAAGTTCATCGTCAGGGATTCCGAAGGCAACCGCCTCCATGACAAGGCCACTGTCGTGAACGACTTCTTCGATCTCTTCCGGGCTGATGCGATAACCAGAACTCTTGATTTGGGCGTCGTTGCGTGCGACGAAGTACAGGAATCCTTCTGCATCGCGCCGTACCAGATCGCCTGACCAGACAGCACGATCCCGCGGCGCGCCACCGGGTTTCAGCTCGGGCGAAGGTCGATAGCGCTGGGCTGTCCGCGTCGCGTCATTCCAATAACCGAGCGTGACGCAGGCTCCGACATGGACGAGTTCTCCGGTTTCGTCCGGCCCGCAAGGCGAGCCATCATCGCGCACGACCAGAATTCGGGCGTTAGGTACGGCTTTCCCAATGGAATCGGGGCGGTGGTCCACCTCTGAGGGATCGAGAAAAGTGGACCGAAATGCCTCGGTCAGGCCATACATCAAATAGGGTTTGGCCTGCGGAAACAATGCCCGGAGTTGCTGCAAGACGGGCGCCGGAAGTCGGCCGCCAGTATTCGCGAAGTAGCGTAGCGTCCGGCGTGCCGTTTCAGGCCAAGCCGCACGGACCAGTTGCATCCACAAGGGCGGTACGCCCGTGATCGCCGTAATGCGTTCGCTCGCGCAGGCATCGATGACGTCTTGCGGTGCCAGATAGTTGATGAGCACGGCGGTGGCTCCCGACGCCCAAGTCGATGTGAGCTGACTCAGGCCAGCATCGAAACTGAGCGGCAGGGCGGCGAGGATTCGATCGGATGAGACGTTGTTCAGATAGTGAGCAACGCTCCAGGCACCTTCGAGCAGGTTGCGGTGGCTCAGCATCACGCCTTTCGGCAATCCGGTCGAGCCTGATGTGTAGAGAATGGCAGCCAGATCCGTGTCGACATTGGCCGACGCCGGTGATTGTGGCGGATTGTCACCATCGCGTTCCGTGCGATCTCCGCTTGCGGACTCGGGCCAGCTTTGAACGTGCGTTGTTGTTCGGAGGTGTCGGCTTACGGAGCCGGCATCGTCCACGATAATCGTGTAGGAAACGCCGGTAAGACCATGTTCGTCAAGGACCCGCGCGCGCAGCGCGCTGGTAATCAGGCAATCGGCACTGGAGTCGAGCAGGATGTGAGCGACCTGCTGGGGTTTGAGGAGCGGATTGATGGGAACGAACACGCATTGCGCCGCGGCGGCACCCAGCATCGACACGACCGTCTCGACACGTTTGTCCAGATAAATCGCAATGCGCGCGCCGGCCGTGAACCCAAGTGCGTGGAGGGCGTCGCCCATACCGCGCGCGCGCAGAGCCAGATCTTGGTAGCTTATGCGGGCGGAACCGCAGACGAGCGCTTCCACATCAGGTGTGCGGCTTGCAGCCGCTTCCACGAGGTCGAGTATGTTTCTCATGGCGGTATCCGGATCGAATGTCGAGCGTTGAAAGGAAATCGATGGGCTGATCAGTGGCGGACCACCATTGCACCAAAGCACCCTGCTAGGCCACATGAGAACAGCAGCGAGTAACCGCCCGGTTCCCGGTTCGAACATGTCTGGAAGTTAATGAAGGGATCGGCGCCAAAGACGTGGCCGATCGGCGCGAAGTTCGCCGTGAAGAGCCGCTCGCGAGGGATGGCTAGCATTGCCATCAGCCTGGACCAGCCCGGAAGATTGGCGTGGTGAGGCAGTACGTGCGTAATCTCGCGTGTCGTAATGCCCGCTTGCTGAATGGCGGCACGCATGGTCGTGAACGCAGACCAGTAGTATCGATCGTCGGGAACCGGCTGCAGATCCTCGTCCGTACCGCGGAAGGATCGTCCGTCCGTATACAAGTGCAAGCCCGCGATCGCGTTTAGGTGACCGCCTCGTTCTAGCAGCAGCGCACAGGCACCGTCGCTATGGAGCGCAAGATCCTGGATTGCTCGCAGCCGATCGCAGTGGGAACCGATCACGTCGGCGCAGACCACAATCGCGCGCCGGATGGTGAGTTGTCGCGAGGCGAGTGCCTGCAACACACGGATCGCGGCCATTGGTGAGACGCAGTGCTGTTGCATTATTGAAAATGCCAGCGCACGGTTCAGATTCATTTGGGACTGGATCTGTTGCGTAGTACTCGCGGGTGGTGCGATAACGCTGGTCTGAATCGTGTGCGTGTACACGAACGCATCGATCGTTTCGGGTGCTGTTCTGGTGTTGCGCAGCAGGGACGATATAGCGTCGACGGCAAGTGTCACGGGCGATTCGCCAACTGCGTCGTGGAACTGCGTTACGCCGTTTTCGATCAGTGCACGCGCACGAGTCGACGGCTGACCACAGCGCTCCGCCCAGCGATACGCATCCACAGTCCGATCTGGCAGGCTGAACGCGATGCCAGATAGAGAAAGGGAGCCGGCTTGTTGCGACGCAATCATGATCGACCTCGACGAAATTCAAGGAGCGCGCAACCGGCTTGCCCTTGGAAACCGGCAGACCAAACGAGGGCATGTTGCCCCTCGTTAGGGTTGATCGATTGCAGCAGCGCGTCGAGTCGCGCGGGCGTGTCGGCTGCGCAGAAATGGCCGGGCGCGTCCATGCATATGTGGCAGGCACGTTCGGGCCGCAATCCACAGCGCGTGTGGATTTCGTGAGCCAAATGAGTGTCGATTGGCGCCGGAAGTACCCAGTCGACATTGCCAGGTTGAAAACCCGCGCTTGCGCACGTCTCGCCAATGACATCCGTGAGGGTCGATGTGTAGATGGGTTCGCGCTCGCTTGCCAGGGGGGGGATTCCTGACGTCCGTACCGTGAGCCCGCGTACCCGCCATCCGGGGCTGGGGTGTCTCGCGATCAGGACGGCAGCGGCCCCGTCGCCCATGTCGACCAGTGCACCCATCCGACGTGAGAATGGCCGGCGCCAGCGCTCCGCGGCGACAATCACGACGGTATTCAGTCGGATGTCAGCGGCCATCATCGCCACGGCAATTTCCAACGCCATCAGAAACGACACGCCTTGAAGCTGGCCGACCGCTAGCGGTGCTCGGCTTGATCCAAGTTCGCTGTGGAGACGGCAGGCGCACGACAATGCCAGATCATGCTCGAAGCTCGTTGTGCATACGATGATTTGATCGAGTGTGAGCGCCTCGACCTGAGCTGACGAGTCAAGCAGCGTTCGCGCAGTGGCAAGTGCCATGTCGGACAATGTCTGGTCGGATTCCGCAGCGACCCGGTTTTCAGTAGCCCGTGATGCTTGCGGCAACGGAATACCGGCCACGCCGAATGGGGCACCACCGTCGCGCCACCGCAGCGTATCGGCATACACTGCTTGCATCACGTCCTCTCGTGCGGACCCACCGGAAACCATGAATGGTTCGGAATGTGCATCGGCCGGGACATCGTGCTGTGGGATATATCGCGCCGTGGCGACAATGCGCGGTTCGGCGCCAGTGAAGTTAGTCGAAGGACGCATGGGATTCGACGAAAGAGACGAGATTGCCGAAGCGCAGGAACAGATCGGCGGATAGATCCTCGGGGGCCAGCGTGAAACCGAAGCGCTGTTCGAGTTGCAGCAGCAAGTCCGTCATATTCATCGAATCCACACCGACATCGAAGAGGTTGGTGTCGTCTACGATGAGTTCGGTGCTCAGGGTGCTGCTAAGTACCGATAGCAAGCAAGCTTTCACTGTCTCGGACACGCTGGCGGAGCTGGGGGAAACGGGATGGGTTGCCATGAACGATCTCCAGTGCGAAGTTTCGGATGGGTTCAGGATGGGTGCGCTTCTGTAGAGCGGTGCGGCGCGGGAGAGATGACCTCCCAGGGAAGAGAAGCCGAGCGGAGTGTGGAGCGAGCAATCATGAGTCGCTGCAGGTCCCCGGTACCTTCCATGATGTCGAAGGCCTTTGCATCGCGATAGCTTTGCTCAAGCGACGGAAAGGCAGCGATACCATCAAGGCCGGCGAGTTCGATTGCAGCTCGGGTGATGCGGGCGGCTACTTGTGACGCGTACGCCTTGGCCATTGACGCGTCCTCCGAAGTGGCCATTCCTTGATCTGTTTTCCACGCGGCGTGTCGGCAGAGCAACTGGGCTGTAGTGATTTGCCGATCGATATCGAGCAGAGCGTCGTTCACGTCGGCAGTGCGATGGCGTTGATTCACAGGATGTCCGCCTGCGTCGAAGTAGGCCGCGAGATCGTCGCGTACTCGTTGACATGCGCCGACCATGACCGCGGAAAGTAGAGGGCGGAAGTAGTCCCATGCGTGTTGTGCGCCCGAAAACGCGTCGTTGAGAGGCTTTTCGTCACCGCGTCTGAGAAGTGCGTCGTCGGGTACTTCGCAGTCGTTGTAGGAGAGAACCGCGAGTTGACTGGCGCGCAGCCCCGCCATTTGCTCGACGCGATCGACGGAGAAACCCGGGGTATTGCGATCGACATGGAATGCTCGAACACCGAAGCGACCAGCGTGCCGATTGATGGTGGCGAACGTGATGACATCGTCCGCGCGTGCGCCATTGGTGATGAAGCACTTGGTGCCGTTCAGCACCCAGCCGCGCGCCGTCTTGCGAGCGGTGGTCCGCATTGCGGTCGCATCCGAGCCGCAGTCGGGTTCCGTAATGGCAAACGCACCCCAGCGCGGGGTGTCGCTGCGAAATCGTTCGAAGAAGCGGGTCTGTTGCTCGCCGCTGCCGAGTGCGAGGACGGGCGGCATTGCGAGGCCGGGGCCGGGCAGCGCGAGTGCTAGTGCCGCGTCTGCATATCCGAGATATTCCATCAGTGTGGTGCGCGACATCAGGGATTGCACGTCCACGCAACCTCCATACGCGGCCGGAACGAGATTCAAGTTCAGCACAGGTACGTCCGAGGGTGGACAAACTGCGTCTGGAATCTGCCGAGTCCGGTCGGCTTCCGGGCCGTGCAAACGCATGCGTGCAGCAAGCTGATCCAGTTCCAGCCCGTCGGCCGAGAGCTTGGCCTGGATGGTCGCAAGCGTGGATTGCATCTGAGACGACTTCACCGACCGTGACATGAGGGATTTCTCCTGGTGGCTACCGACATTGAGTGACCGACATGCAGGGAATTGATGGGTACTCGGCGTATGGTGTTCGGATTGCAGCGTAGGTCCTGGTCACTATCCCGGCTACTCCTAACCTTGGGAGGGAGGCTTGCATGGAACCGGAAATTTGTCCGTATCGGGCGCGGATGCCCGATAATGGCGCCGGAATACAGCAGTGAATGGCCAACGACGGACGTGACCGATATGGCAGGGCGAAAACCGACAACCGAAAAGAAGATGTCGCCGGCGCAGCCGGATAAGCGAGGCTCGCGCGCAATCAAGCGCGGCGACCAAGTGGCCGAGCAGATCAAGCGTTGGATTAACGACGGGCAGGCACGGCCAGGAAAGCGCTTGAACAAGGAGGCCGAGCTTCAGCAGATGTTCAACGTCAGCCGCGGCTCGATGCGCGATGCGCTCAAGGCGCTGGAGATGCAAGGGCTCGTGAGCCTGAGTACCGGGCCGGATGGCGGGGCGACGATTACGCGCGTGCCACTGGCTCGAGCATTCCAGTCGCTGCAGAACTATCTGTTTTTCGAGAGCGTCACGCTCGAGGACATTTATGCGGTACGCCGCACGCTGGAACCTATGGTGGCGGCGGGTGCGGTTCCCCATCTGAGCGACGCGGACTTCGATGCGCTCGAGCGCAGTGTGTCCGTCTGCGAGCCGTTCGAGGCACGTCACGCCGAGGCGCTCGACCAGCGACACGAGGATATCCATTTCCACGATGTACTGGCTGCTGCGCATCCGAATGCGTTTCTGCGCAGCCTGTGCCTGATCATCAATCAGATGCTGCACACGCTCGTGATCGTGGCGGGAAACGTGACGCAGCAGGACTATCAGGCATTCGGGCGGCACACGGTTGCCGCGCACCGCGCGATACTGGACGCCGCGCGACGCCGGGATGCCGACGCGGTCGCGCAGCTCATGACCGAGCACATGGACGAAGCGTATGCGCAGCTGCGCACAGTGCACGCTGCGCTGCAGCAGAAGCTGGTGCTGGATTCGGAGTTGGACCTGAGCTCCGATCGTGACCCTGGCTAAAGCATCCAGGTGAGATCCAGTCCACTTCTGCTCCTAGCTCGTTAGGCAGGCGTTGCTCCGGCCGCAGCGGCGGAGAGCTCGCGTGTCAGCTCACCGAACGGGGGGCGCCCAAACGTGCGTTCGAGCAGATGGCTCGCCCACAACACCAATGCATCGGCATGGCGACTGCCTACTATCTGGATGCCGACGGGCAAGCGCGTGGCGGTCATACCGGCATAGAGGCTTGCCGCCGGCAGTCCCAGCTGATTGCACCAAGCCGTGAAATGCGGAAACGACGCTTCGTTCAAACTCACTTCGGTAAGTGAGGGGGCCACGTCGGGATACACCGGGCAGATGAGGAGATCGTGCCGCTCGAAAAACGCATTGACGGCGGCGCCCAGCTCTCCCCGTTCGATCAGCGCGCCCAATAGCTCACCCCGCGAGATACCGTTGCCGGCTTGCGCGTATGAGCTTCACGTTCTGGTCGATGCCGGTGATGGGGCGCGTGGACATGGAGCGGCCCGAGCGTGAGCGTCCGTGCAGCCCACCCTTCGTAAGGTTTTCCTGCACGCGGTTGAAGACGGTCCAAAGGTCTTCTCGGCGATCCTCGAAGCGGCGCGGGGCGAGCAGTTGGCTGTCGGTGATCGGGGCGGGTGCCTCGGCGCCACTCGGGTCATAGCGCAGCGCGAGGGCGGAGCGGGCGAACGCATGTTGTTCGTCGCGATCGAGCGTCACAGCGCGCATGCCGTCCTTCTGCTCGCGGATCAAGTCGAAGCCGTCGAGCACGTCGAACGCGCCGTTGATCACGTTCTGAACGATGTTGCCTTTGTGCTGCACGCGGATATCGGCGATGTTGTCGCCGGCGACCATGCCGTTTTGGCACACAAACCGGAATGTGCCTGCGAGCATCTGATAACTGCTCGTGCCATCGTGCGAGTTCAACAGCACGATTTCATCGGCTTCCTCGCCGGTGATCTGATCGGCATGGCGCAGCCGCAGCATGTGCTTGGTGGATTCGCGCTTACCCTCATCGCGCACGCGGGTCTGGCAGATCATGAACGGCTGAAAGCCTTCGTTGCGGAGGCCGCGCAGCACTTCGATGGTGGGAATGTAGGTGTAGCGCGCGGAGCGGCTTTCGTGCTTGCCGTCCGCGAAGATGGAGGGAGCAACGCGGCGAATCTGATCGTCCGAGAGGGGTGAGTCAGCGCGCAGCATTGGGGAGCCGTAATGGAAAGAGGAAGCGAGTTGCATGGCAATCTCCACAGTCAAGGTTGAAGACCTGAACCGGGCGAAGGGATGTGACTTGCCGTTGCGGCTGAACACCTCCCGGTGGAACTCGGGGTTGGCTTTGCTGCCGCCAGGCTCCCGGGTTCCCGCCCGTGCGACTGGAGGAGCCGATAGCGGGCAGGCGTCAAGGAAAAAGGCGAGGGAGGGGTGCGGGCAACACGGTCCCTCGCCCCTTGATGCCTGCCCGCTATCGGCTACGGTCGCGGGTCAAGGGCGGGAACCTGGGAGTCGGGTGCATGCCATGCCTCGGGTGACCGGGCATGAGGCGCCGCGTAGAAGCTAACGAAGTTGCCAGCTGCGCCTGGGGTTGATGCCCGATAGGGCCGAAACGCGGTACGCGGCTCGACGCGCAGCGCGAAAGCCCGGTCCCGACGCGTAAGCGTCAGGAGGCGTCTGGTTGACCTGGGAATGTTGTGCGCCGGATGTAACAGCGCAACCGGATGGTGGGGAAAGTCGAGCGGACGCAGTGGGGACACCAGTGCCTTTACGCATCGATCGCTGGTGGTCGTCATAAACGAACGCGGCGAGATTTGGTCACCGCGGCACCTCTCTCGACAAGCCAAAGACGCGGTTGCGACGCTCGATCCCGATCGACGGCGTGATTTTTATCCGCGGTTCCGCGCGATCGCCGGCCTGCCGGACGAATGGCTATCTCGGCACAACGAGCTACCGAATTACGGAGAGTTATATAGAATATTCATGAAACGCCTATCGCCCGAATAGGGCAGTGGCAGGCTCACTCCTCAATCGAACCCGCTTGAGCAGGGCGGGTTTCCGCAGGTGGAAATCCAGCTTCGAGATGCCGCCGCGAGGGAGCTTGTTTGCGCTGCTCGATCGACGCTTCCACCTTTTTGCGCCGGACTACAGTTGTGACGGTATCGAGGACCGCGTTCGAACAAGCCTGACGGTATCAGCGACGGTATCGCGCTAACGAATCGTCCGGAGACACCGGTGTCTGTGATTTTTGAAACAAGAGCGGGCTTGGGTTCTCCGGTGCTGTTCGACGAAAGCTGTTAAGTGCTGGGCGGGATTTTCGGTATCGCTGACGGTGTCGACGCCGCATGACTGCGCGGAAACGCCGCTCCCACAAGGCTCCAGCCACTGGATTGACAATCGAGTGGGATGTATTTGGCGATAGTCCGGACAATTTGCTCGGGATTGTGTCGTTGGAACTCGATGTTCTCGTGGCAGCGCGATGCGTCCGTGGCTCCCTTGCTTTTCGACTCTCCTTACCATAAAGTAAGGAATAAGGGGGTATCGTTATGACTACGGCAACCATCACGTCAAAGGGTCAGGTCACAATTCCGGTAGACGTAAGAAATCAACTTGGCCTGGAGGCCGGTGACCGGATCGAATTCAGCTTCAACGAGGCGACAGGCCGGTATGAGGTCTATCCGGCAACGCGCTCGCTCGTAGCGCTCAAGGGCGTTGTGAAGAAGCCTGCGAAACCGGTGTCGATTGATGACATGAATCGGGCCATCGCTGAGCAGGGGGCGTCGGCGCGATGATCGGACTGGATACAAACGTGCTGGTCCGCTACTTCGCGCAAGACGACGAGGTTCAGGCGAAGAAGGCGACGCTACTGATGGAGTCCCTGTCGGCCGAGAGGCCGGGGTACGTTTCGCAGGTTGCATTGGTCGAGGTCGTGTGGGTACTCGGGCGCTGCTACGGCGTCGAACGAGAGCAGATGAAGGACATCATCGACTCGATGATCGGCACCAAAGAACTGATTATCGAAAGTGCTGACACGGTACGAAAGGCACTTCGCGTTTTCGCGGCATCCGCAAAGGCGGATTTCGCTGACTGCCTGATCGAGCGTTCTGGGCATGTAGCGGAGTGCGAGTACACGGCTACTTTCGACGTGCTGGCCTCCAAGGTTGCAGGGATGCAGTTGATCAAGTAATCGTGGCGCCGGCCGATCCACTGAAAAAGGAAATGATACTGGCGCGTGCTGCTGCTCTCCTATCTGGTGTTGCCGGTGCGCGGCGCGCTTGCCGCGATGCTGATGAGCGAGGCGGGCGTCTGGCCGGTGCAAGTGCTCGACGGTATCGGTGCCGGCCTGCAAAGCGTCGTCGTGCCGGCGCTCGTCGTGCGCCTGCTGCACGGTTCCGGCCGCGTGAACGTCGGGCAGGGCGCCGTCGCGACCGCGCAGGGTATCGGCGCGGCGCTCAGTCCGGCGCTGGGCGGCGTGCTCGCACAGCACTTCGGTTATCCGACCGCATTCGTCGTGCTGGGCGCCGTGTCGACGGGCTCGCTCGTGCTCTGGCTCGGCCATGCGCGCTCGCTGAGCGGCGTGTGCGGCAAGCCGGGCGATCTGTCGGCCACGTCGTCGTGAACGTGCTTTCCCTCTTCATGCCATTTCCAGCCTGCCCGTGTATTCCGTTTCGCTTGCATGGCTGATTTCCGCGTCGCCCCGGCGGGTGGCGTCATGCGTCCGGTCGGCTGGCCCGGCGCGCATTCGGATCGATTCCAGGCTTGGCATTCTGTCGATGCGTGCGGTGCGATGGCCTGACGGCGCATCGCACCCGGACGCGGTGCCAGAAGCGGCAGGGCATGGCGCTTCCAACCCGTGTGCGAGATCGAATCAGAACAAATGCTGGATGCCCGCATAGACACCCGTCTGGCTATGCCCGGGTGTCGGATTGTCGTTGTAGCCGCCGCCGGCGATCGGGCCGCCGGCACCCGCCGCGTTCGACTCCAGACCGAAGTTCGCGTTCTTGCTGTTGCGAACGGTAGCAATCTGCATGTCGAAGAGCGTGCGCTTCGAGATGTTGTACGTGCCGCCCACCGTATAGATGTTGGCGTTGCCGCCGCCGTGGTTTGCGTTGACGTGATAGACGGCACCGGTCAAGGCCGCAGCCGGTGTCGCCTGCCACGTGACGCCGCCCCAGACCTGCTGCGTCGACGTAATCCCGTTGTTGGCGGTCGGCGCGCCGTTCGCGTGCGAGGCCTGATAGGCCGCCTGCAGCTTGAACTGGCCGAGGAATACGTTCACGCCCGCGAAGTACTCCCGGGAATAGTTGAACACGTCCGAGAACTTGCCGTTGACGTCGCGCGCCTCGTCGTAGATGCCGCGCACCTGGAAGTACGAATTCGTGTAGGTCAGTTGCAGGCCGTCGGCACGACCTTGTGCGGTCGTGCCGTTACCATTCCAGCTGGTTGCGTTCGACAGCGAATACTGGCCGTACACGTCGAAACCGTAGAAGCTCGGCGACTGGTACGAAATGTTGTTGCTCGTCTTGTTCCAGTTGCGCCCGCGCACGAGCGAACCGGACGACCAGGATGTCTGGCCGAGCGGATCGAAGTCCCACAACCCGTTCGAAATCGAGAGCTCGCGGCCGAGCAGTAGCGTGCCGTAAGCGTCGTTGGAAAAACCGACCGTTGCCCAGCGATCCCAGATGGAGCCGGTGCCGCCGAGGCTGCCGTTCATCGCATTGAACGAGCCTTCGAGGTGGAAGACCGCCTTGTTTCCACCGCCGAGATCCTCGGAGCCCTTCAAGCCCCACAGGCTGGTGCCCCAGTCGCCGCTTTCGGCACGCCAGCGGCTCGTCGTGCCGCCATTGCCGTTGGCAATGCCGCTCAGGTACTCGATGCCGGCGTCGAGGCGGCCGTAGAGCGTGACACTGCTTTGTGCGTGGGCGACGATGCCTGCGGACATCAACGTGGCGGTGAGTATTGCTTTTTTCATAATTGTCTCCAAACCTGTCAGAAAGAAAAAACGTGTTACTGCGGCACAACAGACCCGGTCAGTTCTTTTATTGAATAAATTAAGTAAAACGAAATTATCTGTCGTGAAAAACGGATCGAGTATCAACAGGGAAAGTGAAATGTTCTTCGCTTGCGGCATGTCCAGCCGGGCAAGCTGGACGAAGAGATCTCCTTGGTCGGTATTAATGTTGGGCGAAACTACGGGCGAGTAACGTAGTACAACTATTCATATATGAAATGCTGGACCGTCCGATGCTCATGAAGCCGGGCTTGGGCCGGCGCCCCTTGCCGACGATCCGGAGCGCGATCAGTCCGATCCACAATGCACGCCTAACGTGCGGCGAGCACCTCGAATCGGTAAGCGATTTCAGTTTGCGTGCCAGGGTTCAATGCAAGTGCCGTCCGGACCCCGCGGGAATTGATCGGATTGGCCGCGAGCGAAGCCGCACGGCCAAGCTCGAATGCACTCGCGACCGGCTCGATGCCCACGCAGAGGTTGCGGCTGTTCCACGGCGCGTACGCACGTCCGCGGTTGCTGATCCACAACAGCAGTGACGGCAGCGCATCGGCATCCCAGGTCAGGCGATAGCGTGTGCCGGCGACGGCGTCGGTCATCGTGACGGAACCGTCGATTCCGCAGAGCTGCAGGATTTCTTCCGTGGGCTGCGCGAGCGGTAGCTGGTCGAATGCACCGAAGCCGCCCTCGCCAAGCGGTACGCGCTCGAGTGTTTCGAACGTCGCGCCGGCAAGCGCGCTCGATACGCGCGGTTCCGGACCTGCCGGGTGCACCATGCCGAAACGGTACGTGCCGGGCTCGATTCGGAATGCGCCGGTGAGCGTCGGCAGCGCGAGATTCGGGTGCAGACCGATGGGGCAGCGAGCCGACTTGCGCGCTTCGATACGGAGAACGATGTCGAAGGCAGCGCGAGCCGGATCGGCGCGCACGATGCGAGTCAGTCGTGCGATCGACGATGTCTCGGGGTACGCGATTTCAATTTCGATCTCGTGTGCGGTTTGCCTCACGAGTGACCACACGCCGGTACAGCCGTAACCATGCTGAAGGTCGTCGCTGGTGTCGAGTGCGACGTCATCCGGGACGATCGGCGTTGCGGCGGCTTTCCGCCAGCCGGGGGGCAGTCGGTCGGGAGAGTAGGGAACACCGAATGGCACGCACGGGAATTCGCTTCGCATGACGCCCAGCAGCCCGGCGGGTTGCGGCTCGGCCTGGCCGATCCACGGCGCTTCGTAAAACGGACGGATCGTGCGGCCGCCTTGCTGTAATGCAACGCCGCCGAGCATACCCCCTGCTGCATGGAGATCGAACGCGCCGTGCGCCCATTTGAGATGCCAGACTGTATTCATTGCTTCGTCACGTGTAGTCGGAGAGAACGCTTCTACGATAGGAAGAGGCATGCCGGAGCGGATCAGTTCTCTTCCTCGCTCCAGCAGGTGCCGTATCTCGCCAGCAACGCGCTGGCCTGCGCAGGCCCCCAGTTTCCGGCCGAATAGGGTTTGGGCGCCGTTTTCAGGTCGAGAATCGGCGCGACCCAACGCCATGCGGCTTCCTGCTCGTCGCGACGCACGAACAGCGCGAGCCGGCCGGCGATCACGTCGAGCAACAGGCGCTGATACGCCTCCATCCGGTCTTGCTGAAAGAAGCGGTCGAACGCGAGATCGAGGTAGACGCCTTGCAAGGTCATGCCGAGCCCCGGCCGCTTCGCGAGCGTGCTCAGGCGAATCGATTCGTCCGGTTGCAGCTGAATCGTCAACCGGTTCGAGCCTGCCAGCAGCGCCGTTGGACCGAGCGTCGAATGCGGCGGGCGCTTGAACGTGACGACGATTTCAGCCACGCGTCGCGCCAGCCGCTTGCCGGTGCGCAGAAAGAACGGCACGCCGGCCCAGCGCCAGTTCTCGACCTCGGCCTTGAGCGCGACGAACGTCTCGGTCGGACTGTCGGCCCGGATCCCGGATTCGTCGAGGTAACCCGGTACCGACTCTCCGCGGACCACCCCCGCGCGATACTGTCCGCGCACGACGCTCTGATGCAAGGCTTCCTCGGTGAGCGGCTTGAGCGCGCGCAGCACGCGCAGCTTCTCGTCGCGCACGGCGTCGGCTTCCATCGACTGAGGCGGTTCCATGGCGACGATCGCAAGCAACTGCAGCAGATGGTTCTGCACCATGTCGCGCAGCGCGCCGGTCTGGTCGTAAAAGCCGCCGCGCCCGCCGACGCCGAGTTCCTCGGCAACCGTGATCTGAATGTTGTCGATCCATTCGCGGCGCCACAGAGGCTCGAACATCACGTTGGCGAACCGCAGCGCGAACAGGTTTTGCACGGCTTCCTTGCCGAGGTAATGATCGATCCGGTAGATCTGCTCTTCGGAAAAAATCTGGCCGACCGCATCGTTGATCGCCGTCGACGACGCGAGATCGTAGCCCAACGGTTTTTCGAGCACGATTCGCGAGGTCGGCGGGGCGAGCCCTGCCTGCGCGAGCGCGCGGCAAATCGGCACGAACAGCGATGGCCCGGTTGCCAGATAGAAGATCTGGCGCGACGACGCCGGCGAGAGCGCGTCGGCCAGACGCGAGAACGTGCCGGCCTGGCTTGCGTCGAGCGCCACGTACGAGAGCCGCTCGCGGAAGCCGCGCCACGCGCTTTCATCGAACCGGGCCTGCGTCAGATGCGGTCGCACCGACACGTCGACCCAGTCGAGGTAGCCGGCGGTATCGAGTTCGTTCTGCGCAACCGCGATGATGCGTCCCGCGGGGGCGAGCAGGCCATCGCGGTGAGCGGAGTAGAGCGCCGGCAGGATCTTGCGCATCGCGAGATCGCCGGTGCCGCCGAACAGCACGAATTCGAACGGAGCCTGGGTATCGGAGAACGGGAGGTGCGCATTCATGGAGTTTCGCTCGTGGCTGCGTTGGCCGATTCGATCAGCGCATGTACTTCGGCCGCCGTCGGCGCATAGGCGCCGGCGTGCGACGCGACGAGCGCCGCACAGGCGGCGGCGAACCGAAGATGTTCCGTCGCGGGCGCGTCCGGGCGCGCCAGCAGGCTCGCCATCCAGCTGCCGACGCACGCGTCGCCGCAGCCGACCGTGTCGGCGACCGTGACCTTGAAGCCCGGCTGAACCAGCGTTTCATCACCGGCGAAGAGTTCCATGCCGGCCGCGCCGCGCGTGACGAGCACCGCAGCCTGCGGCGCCCACGCACGGATTTGCGCGAGTGCGGCTGCCTCGTCGAATTCCGGGAACAGGCCGGCGAGATCCTCGTCGGACACCTTGATGTAGTCCGATAGACCGATCATCGTGCGCAAGGTGTCGCGGTACGACGGGTCGGCCATCGGCGCGCGAAAGTTGGGATCGAACGAAATCCGCTTGCCGGCGGCGCGCGCCGCGAGCGCAATGTCGATCAGACGCGAGGCGAGGGGCTCGCGCACCAGGCCGAGACAGCCGAAATGAATGATCTCGGCGGCGTCGAGCCAGTCCGAAGGCAACGCGGCGGGATCGAACGCGAGGTCGGCGCTGTTCTCGCCGATGAAGAAATATTTCGGCGGCCGCGTCTCGACCACCA
This sequence comes from Burkholderia sp. Bp9015, assembly GCF_003853505.1. NCBI lineage: Bacteria > Pseudomonadati > Pseudomonadota > Betaproteobacteria > Burkholderiales > Burkholderiaceae > Burkholderia > Burkholderia sp. Bp9015. Next base: position 2,021 of record NZ_QTPZ01000037.1, on the reverse strand, counting down.
TCGCAAGCAGCGGCGGGCGGTCGACCTGCTGCGTGAAGCGCATGTCGAGGCCGGCTTCGGCGCTCTTTTGCATGAGCTCGTCGCCGAATATGTCGGCGCTCACGGCACCGGCAAAGCCGGTCGGCGTGCCGAGGCGCGCGCCGACGCGCGCGACGTTCCAGCATGCGCCGCCGGCAACGCTGTGCCAGCGGTTCGTGTCGTCTCGAATGAAATCGGTCAGGGCTTCGCCGAAGATGACCAGTCGCGGTAGCTTCATGATGGGATTCGGGAGATCAGGCCGCAGCGTGGCGCCGCGTCTTGAAGCGGTTGATCAGTTGGTTGGTCGAGCCGTCGTGCGAGTGAATCTGCGCGGGGGTGAGCAACTCGCCCTCGATCGCAACCGCGAGCTTTTTGCCGAGTTCGACGCCCCATTGATCGAACGAATTGATCCGCCATACCACGCCTTGTACGAATACCTTGTGTTCGTACAACGCGATCAGCGCGCCGAGGGATGCCGGATCGAGCGTGTCCAGGCAGATCGTGTTCGTGGGCCGGTCGCCTTCGAAATTGCGATGCGGTTCGGTCGTCGAGCGCGATCCGTTCATCAAGGCCTCCGACTGCGCGAAACAGTTTGCGACGAGGACGGCATGGTGATGATCGAACGCGTGATGCGGCCGCATGCACACGATGAAGTCGGTCGGGATGATCGCGGTACCCTGGTGCAGGAGCTGGAAGAACGCGTGTTGCCCGTTCGTACCCGGTTCGCCCCAGATGACCGGGCCGGTGGCGTAATCGACGCGCTCGCCGCCGAGCGTCACCGATTTGCCGTTGCTTTCCATGTCGAGCTGCTGCAGGTATGCGGGCAACCGGTGCAGATAGTTGTCGTATGGCGCGATCAGCTGGCTCGTCGTACCGAGGAAGTTCTGATGCCAGATGCCGATCAGGGCGAGCAGGACGGGCAGGTTGCGGGCCAGCGGCGCTTGCGCGAAGTGACGGTCCATCGCGTGCGCGCCGTCGAGCAGTTGCTCGAACGCGTCCATGCCGGCCATGATCGCGATCGGCAACCCGATGGCGGACCACAACGAGTAGCGTCCGCCCACCCAGTCCCAGAACGCGAACATGTTGCCGGTATCGATGCCGAATTCCGCAACGGCCGTGGCATTCGTCGAAACGGCGACGAAGTGGCGGGCGATCGCCGAGTCCGGCGCACCGCTGTCGAGCAGCCAGGCGCGGGCGGTATGGGCGTTCAGGAGCGTCTCGCGGGTCGTGAACGTCTTCGACGACACGATGAACAGCGTCGTCTCCGGGTTCACGCGCTTGAGCACTTCGGCGATGTCGGCTGCATCCACGTTCGACACGAAATGCATCGTCAACCGTTCGTGCGCGTAAGGCTTGAGCGCCTCGCACACCATCTTCGGCCCCAGGTCCGAGCCGCCGATGCCGATGTTGACGATGTCGGTGATCTCGCGGCCCGTGTGGCCGCGCCACTCACCGGAGCGAACCGCGTGGGAGAAGCGCCGCATCCGGGCCAGCACGTCGCTGACCTGCCGCGACACGTCGACGTCGTCGACGATACGCGGCGTACCCGAACGATCGCGCAACGCGACGTGCAGCACCGCGCGATTCTCCGTGCGGTTGATGCGCTCGCCGGCGAACATCGCGTCGCGATACGCATCGACGCCCGCGTCCTGGGCGAGGGCGACCAGCAGGGCGATGGTTTCGTCGTCGACGGGGTTCTTCGAGTAGTCGACGAAGAGCCCGGCCGCCTCGAGGCTGAAGCGCGATGCGCGTGCCGGGTCGCGGTCGAATCGTGCGCGAATCGAGACGCCGGACAACGCGTCCCGATGGCTGGCGAGCGCGCGCCACGCGCGCGTTTGGGTCAGTGAGGTCATGGTCGTGTCAGGCCTGGGATGCGTTGGGACGGGTCAGTGCGAGCTCCAGCCTTTGTAAGCCTTCACGTTGTCGCGCGTGACGAGCGTCGGCTCGATCAGGATCATCGGGTTGGCCGGCTTCTGGCCGTTCATGATCCCGTAGCCGACGTT
>NZ_QTPZ01000036.1:0-82806 GCF_003853505.1 Burkholderia sp. Bp9015 | reverse complement strand
CAGGCGGCCGAAGCGACGCCGCCCGTCGCGAAGATGCTGTCGAAGGGCCTCAAGGTGTCGGCCGGCACCGACGCGACGCGCGTGGCGTCGTACAACCCGTGGGTATCGCTCGCGTGGCTCGTGACGGGCAAGACGATTGGCGGGCTGCGCATGTATCCTCAGCGAAACCTGCTCGACCGCGAAACCGCGCTGCGGATGTGGACCGAGTACGTGACGTGGTTCTCGAACGAGGTGGGCAGGAAAGGGCGCATCGCGGTCGGGCAACTCGCCGACGTGGTGGTCCCGGATCGTGATTTCTTCACCTGCGCGGAGGACGATATCGTCGACACGACTGCGTTGCTGACGGTGGTTGGAGGCCGGATCGTCTGGGGCGCGGGGCCGTTCGCGTCGCACGACGCGCCGATCCCGCCCGCGATGCCGGACTGGTCGCCGGTGCGCGAGTACGGCGGCTACGGCGGCTGGGGTGCGACGCAGCGAGAGGGCGCACCGCTGCAACGGGCGGCGGCCGCGGCGATGTGCGGCTGCGCGAACGCGTGCAACGTGCACCAGCATGCGCATGCAAGCGCGTGGGGCAGCGCATTGCCGACGTCGGACGCGAAGGGCTTCTGGGGTGCGTTCGGCTGTTCGTGCTGGGCGATCTGACATGACGACGCGTACCATCTATGGCAGCCCGGCGTGGATCCGCGCGCTACTGTCGCAGCCGTGGGTCCTGCCGCTCGCGCGTCTCGCGCTGGTGTCCGCCTTTCTGCTCGGCGGCGTCGCGAAGGCGCTCGACTTCGACGGCGCGGTCGCGGAGCAGGCGCATTTCGGCCTGCATCCGGCCGCGTTGTGGGCGGCGCTGGCGATCGTGGTCGAGATCGCCGGCTCGCTGTGCGTGGTGTTTCGCCGCTTCACGTGGCTCGGCGCCGGGAGCCTCGGCATGCTGACGCTCGTCGCGATGGTCGTGGCGAACGATTTCTGGAACCGCTCGGGCGCCGAACATTTCATGGCGCTCAACAGCTTTTTCGAGCATCTTGGGCTGATCGCGGCACTTGTGCTCGCGACCGTGCTCGACGATGCGCGGCAACCGGCCGGCGACGGCCGCGCGTGACCGGGGTTTCCCGGGCCGTTGCACCATTTGATGAAACAACAAGGATATCCGTTATGAGAACCCTTCGTTCCATGTTGCTGGCGCTTGCGCTTGCCACCGGCCTCGTCGCCGCGCCCGGTGGCGTGTTCGCGAAACCGCCGGTGCCGCCCGCAGTCGCGCCGACGGTGGCCGTCGGTCCGCAGTACGACACCACGCACGTGTGCGTCGCGCCGGAAGACTTCGACCGCTTCACCGACAGTTTCGTCGCGACGTTCGGCGGCAAGAAATCGAAGCAGGGCGTGTTCCAGGTCACGCCGACGCCGAGCCAGACGATGTCGCAACTCGTGCTGACGCCGGTCGGCACGATCTCGGTGTTCGGCTTCAAGACGCCGGTCCCGTATCCGTTCTGCGCGGAGCGCACCGGCTATCTCGTCACCGACATGGACGTCGCGGTGAAGTCGGCGCGCGAGCACGGCGCCGACGTGATCGTCGACACGTTCCCCGATCCGATCGGCCGCGATGCGGTCATTACGTGGACGGGCGGCGTGAACATGCAGCTCTACTGGCACACCCAGGCGCCGCACTACGACGCGTTGCAGACCATCCCCGAGAACCGGGTCTACGTGTCGCCGCAAAGCGTACGCAAGTTCGTGCACGATTTCGTCAAGTTCTCGAAAGGCAAGGTGGTGTCCGACAACCTGAAGGCGCCGGGCATCGAGATCGGCCGGCCGAACGACACGTATCGCCGGATTCGCATCGAATCGGGCTTCGGCAAGATGACCGTGCTCGTGACGGACGGCCACCTGCCGTACCCGTACGGGCGCGAGATGACGGGCTACGACGTGCCGGACCTGGCCGCCACGCTGGAGAAGGCCAAGGCGGCGGGTGTGACCGTGCTCGTGCCGCCGTACAGCGCGGACGGCCGCGACGCGGCACTCGTGCAGTTCCCGGGCGGCTACGTCGCCGAAATCCACGCGAGCGCAGCGCGATGAAGCACGAAGACACGATCCTTGCCGCGGTGGCCGGCTTCGTCGACACGCTGAGCTTCGTCGCGCTGTTCGGGCTGTTCACCGCACACGTGACGGGCAACTTCGTGCTGATCGGCGCGGGCATCGCGGGCTTCGGCCAGGGTGTCGTGCTGAAGCTCAGCGTGTTTCCCGCGTTCGTGTGCGGCGTGATCGCGGCGAGCCTGATCGCGCGGTCGATGTCCGGGCGGCCCGCCTGGCAGGGCACGCGCGCGCTGCACGCGGTGCAGGCCGTGCTGCTGCTCGGCTTCTGCGCGGCCGGCGTGTGGGCGACGCCCGTCACGCAGCCCGACAGCCTGCCGGCGCTCGTGGCCGGCATCGTCGGCACGTTCGCGATGGGCGTGCAGAACGCGCATCCGCGCGTGATTTCGCGCGCGGGCGGCGTGCCGAACACGGTGATGACGGGCAACGTGACGCAGGCGATCCTCGACGTCGTCGACCTGCTGTCGGCCGGCACGGCCGACGCCGCACGCGCGGCGGCGCGGGCGCGCTTCGGCAAGATGCTGCCGGCGATCGTCGCGTTCGCGCTCGGCGCGGCGTGCGGTGCGCTCGGGTTCCGCTACGTCGGATTCCTGGCGCTGCTCGCACCGGTCGGCGCGCTCGCGACGCTTGCACTGTGTGCGGCGCAAGCGGCCGCACCCGCCGCGCAGGAGCGCGCATGATCGCGCGGGGGCAGCGCAGACGCGACGCCCGCGGCTTCGAACGGGCCGCGCGCCTGTCGGTCGTCGCGGCGCTGTTGTGCGCGGGCGCCGACGCGGCGGTCGCGGAAACGGCGGCTGAAACGACATCGACATCGACGCAAGGACCGGCGCAGCCTTCGGCTGCGTCGTCGGTTTCGGCCTCGACGCCGGCAGCGACCCAGACGGCCACCGCCGCATCGACGTGCACGACCAAACGCCCGACGGTGCTGTTCAACCGCTGGCAGGAGGACTGGTCGGTGCTCGCGAATCCGTGCGTGCCGCGCGCGCCGCTCGACGGGCTGAAATACATTCCGCTCGGCAACGATCCGGCCTCCTATCTATCGCTCGGCGTGAACCTGCGCGAGCGGCTGGAGACCAACGACGCGCCGCTGTTCGGAATCGGCTCCGCGCAATCGGACACGTACCTGATCCAGCGCGTCGAAGTGCATGCCGATGCGCATCTCGGCCAGCACTGGCAGTTCTTCGCGCAGTTGCAGGACGCGCGCGCGTTCGGCAAGAACACGGTGTCGCCCGTCGACAAGAACCCGCTCGATCTCGAACAGGCGTTCGCGACCTACACGGGCGCGCTCGGCGGCGGCACGTTCAAGTTCCGCGTCGGCCGGCAGGAGATGGCGTTCGACCTGCAGCGCTTCATCGCCACGCGCGACGGCCCGAACGTGCGGCAGGCGTTCGATGCGGTCTGGGCCGATTACGAATACGGGAAATGGCGCTTCATCGGCTACGCGACGCAACCGGTGCAGAACCGCAACGCGTCCGATTTCGACGACGTGTCCAATCGCGGTCTCACCTTCAGCGGCGTGCGCTTCGAGCGGCAGTCGGTCGGGCCGGGCGACCTGTCCGGCTACTGGTCGCGCTACAACCGCCGCAACGCGCGTTTCCTCGATGCGAGCGGCGCCGAGCATCGCGATGTGTGGGACGTTCGCTACACGGGCACGCAGGGCCGTTTCGACTGGGATCTCGAGACGATGCTGCAGACCGGGACGGTCGGCAACGACACGATCGGTGCGTGGGCCGTCGGCTCGATCGCGGGCTACAAGCTCGATGCGCCGTGGTCGCCGCGCGTCGCGTTGCAGATCGATGCGGCCTCGGGCGACCGGCATCCGCACGACGGCCGCGTCGGCACCTTCAATCCGCTGTTTCCGAACGGCTATTACTTCACGCTGGCCGGCTACACGAGCTATGCGAACCTGATCCACGTGAAGCCGTCCGTGACGCTGAAGCCGTCGGCGAACCTGTCGCTGCTGGGCGCGCTGGGTTTCCAGTGGCGCGAGACGACCGGCGACGCCGTCTATCAGCAGCCGAACATTCCGGTGCCCGGCACGGCAGGCAAGGGCGGCCGCTGGACGGGGATGTACGTGCAGCTGCGCGCGGACTGGACGATTGCCGCGAACCTGATCGGCGCCGTCGAGGCCGTGCACTTCCAGGTCGGCGACGCGATCCGGCAGGCGGGCGGACACAACGCGGACTACGTCGGCGTCGAGCTGAAGTACGGCTGGTGACGCGGCCGCGCGGCAACGCGCGCGCATGAAAAACACCCCAAAGGCTGGATTCGCATCCGGCTTTTGGGGTGCAGGTCGCCGCGGGTTGCCCTTCGTTCGTCCGGGCCGGCCGCGCGGCCGGCCCGTTCGCGGTGATGCCGTTACAGGTTCGGCGACAGCGTGAGCGCGTTCGTCAGGTCGCCCATCGGCTGCGCGCCGTTCGCCTTCAGCGCGTCGTCGCGCTGCTGCAGGCCCGGCAGGCGCGGCAGCGAGAAGCGGCGCGTGATGAGACGCAGGATCGAACCCGTGTCGTACTGCGTGTGGTCCACGAAACCCTTCTTCGCGTACGGCGACACGATCAGCGCCGGAATCCGCGTGCCCGGACCCCAGCGATCGGCGGTCGGCGGCGCGGCATGATCCCAGAAGCCGCCGTTCTCGTCGTACGTGACGACGACGACCATGTTCTTCCACTGCGGGCTTGCCTGCAGGTGCGCGATCACGTCGGCGATGTGCTGGTCGCCGGAGGTGACGTCCGTGTAGCCAGGGTGCTCGTTCAGGTTGCCTTGCGGCTTGTAGAACGTGACCTGCGGCAGCGTGCCCGCGTCGATCGCCTTGATGAACTCGGCGCCGTTCGCGCCGCCGTCGAGCAGGTGCTGCGCGCGGTTCGCGGTGCCCGGCGCCTGGTTCGCGAAGTAGTTGAACGGCTGGTGGTGCGGCTGGAAGTTCGGCGTCGACAGGTCGGCGCCGTAGATCACGTTCGACGTGCCGTTCTGGCTTGCCTGCAGCGCCTGGCCCCACGCGCCGCCGTACCATGCCCACGACACGCCCGCGTTGGTCATCAGGTCGCCGATGTTGGTCGCGGTCTGCGGCGGCATCGTCGACGGATTGGCCGGATCGGCGAGCAGCGGATCGCCGCCCGTGGCTGCCTTGTTGCCGCTCGGCTGATACGGCGGCTGCATCGTGTTGACCGCGAAGAAGTCGGGCGTGATCGCGCCGTCGTTGACGAACTTCGGCGGGCCGCTGAGCGCGGACGCGGGCGAGTTCGTCGCAACCTTCAGCGACTTGCCGTCCGCGTTCAACACGGCGATCTTGCCGGCCGCGGGGCTCGTGTTCGCGTTCGCGTAGAACGGCGCGCACGCGCAGATCAGGTACTGGTGGTTCAGGAACGAGCCGCCGAACGCGCCCATGAAGAAGTTGTCGGCGAGCACGTACTGCTGCGCGATCTTCCACAGCGGCAGCTTCGACGGATCCGGCGTGTAGTGGCCCATCGTCAGGCCGCCCGCATCGGTCCATGCGGCGTACATGTCGTTCTTGCCGCCGTTGATCTGCATCTGGTCCTGGTAGAAGCGGTGCACGATGTCGCGCGTCGCGATGCTCATCGACTGGTTGAAGCCCTTCGGATCGTCGATCGCGAACGGCGCGTTCGGCAGGTTCGCCGTCATCGCCTCGGTGACCGCCGGCGTGATGCCGGTCGCGGTCAGGCCGCCCCAGATCTTCGGCAGCGTCGCCATCGTCGAGCCGTCGCGATCCTTCTGCACCGAGTTCGCCGCCGTCGCGTTCTGCAGGCCGTTCGCGCCCGGGAAGTTGCCGTACAGGTTGTCGAAGCTGCGGTTTTCCGCGTAGATCACGACGACGTTCTTGACGGCCGACAGGCCTTGCTGCGTGACATCGTCGCCGCCGCAGGCGGTCAGGCTGAGCGCGGCCGCGAGCGCGATCGGCGTGTAACGAATCCAGGCGTGCTTCTTCATGCGATGTTCTCTCTTTCGTCGTGTGTCGCGTGTGGGAATCGCGGTGGTGTCGGGCCGGCGCGGGAACCTTCGGACACCTGCCGGCTGCGCGCATTATCTGGAACCGATTTGACAGCCGGGTGTAGGGGCGCTTTCAAATGACTGTCGGTCGAACGTCATGCGGCGGTCACGGAACTGACATAAGCTCCGGCCGATTGCCCACCGCTACAAGAAGAACGACGATGCACAGCCTTCTGAAATCCTTCGCGTCCGCGCGATCGCTGATCCCTGCCGCGGCGGCGCTGGCGCTGGTCGGCGGTCTCGCGGCGCTCGCCGGTTGCGATGCGCGCCCCGGTGCCGATGCATCGGCCGCCGCCATCGTGCCGGCGGCACAGGCCGCACCGGCCGCTCCGGCGGTCGCGCCGGCCAGCCAGCCGCAGACGCGCGCGCAGGTGTTCGAGGGCGTGAAGCAGATGACGGCGCTCGGCAAGCAGTTGTTCTTCGATCCGTCGCTGTCGGGGTCCGGCAAGCTCGCGTGCGCGTCGTGCCATAGCGCCGAGCATGCGTTCGGGCCGCCGAACGCGCTGTCGGTGCAACTCGGCGGCGACGACATGCACAGCACGGGCTTTCGTGCGGTGCCGTCGCTGAAGTACCTGCGCGGCATTCCGCCGTTCAGCGAGCACTTCCACGATTCGCCGGACGAAGGCGACGAAAGCATCGATGCGGGCCCGACCGGCGGGCTGACCTGGGATGGCCGCGTCGATACGCGCGATGCGCAGGCGCGCATTCCGCTCACCTCGCCCTTCGAGATGAGCAGTTCGCCGGCGCGGGTTGCGAAGGCGGTTCGCGCCGCGCCGTATGCCGACGCGTTCCGCAAGGCGTTCGGCGATCAGGTTCTCGGCGACGACCAGGCGACGTTCGGTGCGGTGCTGCGCGCGCTCGACGCATTCCAGCAGCAGCCGGCGCTGTTCGATCCGTACACGAGCAAGTACGACGCCTATCTGGCCGGCCACGCGCAGCTGACGCCCGCGGAGCTGCGCGGGCTGCAGCTGTTCAACGACGAGAAGAAGGGCAACTGCGCGAGCTGCCACGTGAGCCAGCGCACGCTCGAAGGCGGCCCGCCGCAGTTCAGCGATTTCGGCCTGATCGCGATCGCGGTGCCGCGCAACCGCGCGCTGCCGGTCAATCGCGATCCGCGCTTTTACGACCTCGGCGCGTGCGGCCCCGAGCGCACCGACCTGAAGGGCCGCGACGAATTCTGCGGCTTGTTCCGCACGCCGTCGCTGCGCAACGTCGCGCTGCGCAAGACGTTCTTCCACAACGGCGTGTACCACTCGCTCGAGGACGTGATGCGCTTCTACGCCGAGCGTGACATCCATCCGGAGAAGTTCTATCCGGTCGTGCACGGCAAGGTGCAGGTCTACGACGACCTGCCGAAGCGCTACTGGCCGAACATCAACCGCGAGCCGCCGTTCGACCGCAAGCGCGGCGACGCGCCCGCGCTGAACGCGGCCGAGATCAAGGACGTGATCGCGTTCCTGAACACGCTGACCGACGGATATCAACCGGCAGCCGCGTCGGCGGCCCGCTAGACGACGTTCCTGGCGGCACGCATGCTATGCTCGCTGGCTGACGGGCGTGGCGCGTGCCGGTTCGCCGGCCGCCGGAGTGCCGGCCGCGCGCCATGCCGTTCGATCGAACATCCAAGGAGAACAACACATGTCGATGCGTGCATCCCTTTCCGTCGTCACGCGCGTGCTGGCCGGCGCCGCGTGCGCAGCCGCGATGCTGCCTGCCTACGCACAGAGCAACCTGGGCTTCCTGAACGACACGCCGCTCGCCTACTTCAGCAAGACCGACCGTGCGTCGCTGGCCAAGGCCGTGGCGCAGGTGCGCGACGAAGGCAAGGACGGCGAGACCACGACCTGGCAGAGCAGCGGCCGCGGCACGCAGATCGATGCGAAGCTCACGCCGTCGACGTCCGAGAACGACGGCAAGACGTGCCGCGAGATCGCCACCGACATTTCCGCGAAGGGCCAGACGCTGACGCTCAAGCCCGTCTATTGCAAGACCGCCACGGGCAAGTGGCAGCTGCAGAAGCGCTGAGCGCGCGTGCAATGAAGCGCAGCGGTGCGTCGCGCACGGTGTCGTGCGGCGTCGTGATTCTCGACGGGGCCGGCCGCGTATTCCTCGCGCACGCGACGGACACCACGCACTGGGACATCCCGAAGGGGCAGGGCGAGCCCGGCGAATCGCCGGTCGACGCGGCGCTGCGGGAGCTGCGCGAGGAAACCGGCATCGAGTTCGCGCCGGCGCGACTGCTCGATCTCGGCCGCTTCGCCTACCGTCACGACAAGGACTTGCACCTGTTCGCGGTGCAGGTCGCGGACGACGAGATCGATCCCGCGCGCTGCACGTGCACGTCGCTGTTCCCGAGCCGTCGCGACGGCTCGCTGATTCCCGAGATGGACGCGTATCGCTGGACCGCGCCCGGCGACGTCGACGCGTATGCAAGCCGCAGCCTCGCGCGGCTGTTTCGCACGACGCTGTCGCTCGCGGATCTGCACCGGCGGTTGGCGAGCGCGTAAGCGCGGCGGCCGGCGCAGCCGCGCTTGCGCGCACGCAATAAAAAACGGCCCGAAGGCCGTTTTTTTCATCCTGCGGCGGGCGGTGCGAGGCCGCCGCGCCGCGCGCGGAGCAGGCCGTCAGGCCGGCTTGCCCCAGCTGTCGCGCAGCCCGACGATCCGGTTGAACACCGGCTTGCCCGGCTTCGAATCGACGCGGTCGGCGACGAAATAGCCGTGACGCTCGAACTGCAGGCGCGTTTCCGGCGCGACGTCGCCGGCGCCCGGCTCGACGTAGGCCTGCGTGACCTTCTTCGAGTCCGGGTTCAGCGCCTCGAGGAAGTTCGCGCCGCCCGCGTCCGGGTGCGGCGCCTTGAACAGCCGGTCGTAGATCCGCACTTCGGCCGCCTGCGCGTGCTTCGCGCTGACCCAGTGGATGTTGCCCTTGACCTTGTAGTTGTTCGCGCCTTCGGTGCCCGACTTGCTGTCCGGGAAGTAGTTGCAGTGCACGGCCGTCACGTTGCCGTCGGCGTCCTTGTCGAAGCCCGTGCATTCGATCACGTAGCCGTAGCGCAGGCGCACCTTGTTGCCCGGGAACAGGCGGAAATAGCCCTTCGGCGGGTTCTCGACGAAGTCCTCGCGCTCGATCCACAGCTCGCGCGAGATCGGGAAGGTGCGCACGCCGCGGTCGGGGTGGTGCGGGTGCACGGGCGCCGTGCACGCTTCTTCCTGGCCTTCCGGATAGTTGTCGATCACGAGCTTCAGCGGATCGAGCACGGCGACCGAGCGCGGTGCCTTGTCGTCGAGGTCGTCGCGCAGCGCGCCTTCGAACACGCTCATGTCGATCCACGAATCGACCTTCGTCACGCCGATCCGCTCGCAGAACAGGTGGATGCTCTCCGGCGTGAAGCCGCGGCGGCGGATGCCGACGATCGTCGGCATGCGCGGGTCGTCCCAGCCTTCGACGTGACCTTCGGTGACGAGCTGCAGCAGCTTGCGCTTGCTGGTGATCGCGTACGTGAGGTTCAGGCGCGAGAATTCGATCTGTTGCGGCAGCGGGCGCGTGAACACGCCGGCTTCCGCGAGTTCGTTCAGCACCCAGTCGTACAGCGGGCGGTGATCCTCGAATTCGAGCGTGCACAGCGAATGCGTGATGCCTTCGAGCGCATCCGAGATGCAGTGCGTGTAGTCGTACATCGGATACACGCACCATGCGTCGCCGGTACGGTAGTGATGCGCGTAGCGGATCCGGTAGATCACCGGGTCGCGCATGTTCATGTTCGGCGACGCCATGTCGATCTTCGCGCGCAGCACGTGCTCGCCTTCCTTGAACTCGCCGGCCTTCATCCGGCGGAACAGGTCGAGGTTTTCCTCGGGCGAGCGGTCGCGGAACGGCGACGGCTTGCCGCCTTCGGTCAGCGAGCCGCGGTTCGCGCGCATTTCCTCGGCGCTCTGGCTGTCGACGTACGCCTTGCCGCGCTGGATCAGCAGCTCGGCGAATTCGTACAGCTTGTCGTAGTAGTCGCTCGCGAAATACTGGTGATCGACCGCGTCCTTGCGCCAGTCGAAGCCGAGCCAGCGCACGGCGTCGACGATCGAGTCGACGTATTCGACGCTTTCCTTTTCCGGGTTCGTGTCGTCGAAGCGCAGGTGGCACACGCCGCCGTAGTCGCGCGCGACGCTGAAGTTCAGGCAGATGCTCTTGGCATGGCCGATGTGCAGATAGCCGTTCGGCTCGGGCGGAAAGCGCGTCTCGACGCGGCCGCTCCATTTGCCGGTGCGGTTGTCGTCGTCGATGATGTTGCGGATGAAATTGGAAGCCGCGGGGGCGTCGTTGCGTTCGGTGCTCATGCGGTTGGCGTCAGGTTGTGTCGGCGCGTCGCGCCGGTTTAATCCCGTAATTCTACCTGACCGGGGTCCGTCCCGCGCGGGTTGCGGCGTCGACAGGGCGGTTCGCGCTGCCGATCGCAATATCTCGATAGTGTGTCGGCTGTAACACGACGTAAATCGGATTGCCCCCCGCATTCGGCTTTTCCTATGATGGCTTCACCGAATCAATGCCGCCATTCGCAGTTTTTGCGGGGCGGGAGGAAGCCAACAATCATGATGAAGAAGACCACTTTTCTCGTTCGTACCGCGGTAATCGTCGCGGCCCTGTCGCAGCTCGGCGCATGCGCGATGACGCACACGCAGCGTAACGCCGGGATCGGCGCGGCAGCGGGCGGCGCGCTCGGCTACCTGATCACGGGCGGCCCGGTCGGCACGGTCGCCGGCGCCGCGGCAGGCGGCCTCGTCGGCGCCGGCGTGCGCTGACCGAAGCCGGCGCGCGTGAGCGCCGGCCGGTCGCGTGCGCAGCGCGACCGATTCATACACCGCACATCCATTCCGCGATTCGACAGGCAGCATCAGGGAGGAGCGGGTGTGCGACACTTCGTCGACGTTACATAAAACGACTTCATGCGTCGACGAACCTTCCATGAGCGATTCTCTCGTTTTCGTGCTGCCGGGCTACGGTAACTCCGGCCCGTTCCACTGGCAAAGCCGCTGGGAGCGCGCCGACGCGCGTTTCGTACGCATCGCGATGCCCGACTGGGACCGTGCGTTCCGCAACGGCTGGTGTCTCGCGCTCGATCGTGCGGTCGAAGCCGCGCCGGGCCCCGTGACGATCGCCGCGCACAGCCTCGGCACGCTGACCACCGCGTGGTGGGCGACCCGTTACGCGCGGCCGGCCGCGCTCGAGAAAGTGCGCGGCGCGCTGCTCGTCGCTCTGCCCGATCCGGCCGGGCCGGCGTTTCCGGCCGATGCGCACGGTTTCGGGCCGGTGCCGCACGAGCGGCTGCCGTTTCCGACCTGCGTGGTTGCGAGCAGCGACGATCCGTACGGCTCGCTCGCGTTCGCGCGCGGCTGCGCGCACGCGTGGGGCAGCGCGTTTCATGACCTCGGCCCGCGCGGCCACATCAACGCGGACAGCGGGCTCGGCGACTGGCCGCAGGGGCGCGGCTGGCTCGACGCGCTGGCGGTCGCAGGTTGACCGTGGCGCGCAGGGTGGGCGGACCGCAGGACCTTCAGATCGTCTGCTTCGCCTTCAACGCCGCGATCCGTTCGTTGTCGTGGCACAGCAACGGCGGAGCCACGCGCGTCGACAGTCCCCCGTAGCGTGTCGCGCCATCCGGGCTCATCGTGGTAGGCGTGCGCGGCAGCGGACTCGCCCTGCCGTTGGACAGCGCTCCGAATTTCTGACGTGTCCCATATCGCTTGAAGTCGGTAGTGGGTAGTCTGGCGGCCCATTCGACCGGACGGAAAGCCTCCATGCCAGTCCAGCCCGCACGATCCGACCGCACCAAAGAAAACAACGGAGCCGCGACGAAACGGATTCAGGTTGATCTGTCACGGCAATGCGTCGAAGCATACGAGGGGCGCGTTTGCGTGTTCCGCTTCGACTGCGTGACAGGCGACCGCGAGCACCCGACCGTTCGGGGCACGTTCAGAATCCTCCGCAAGCACCACCCTTATCGCAGTCGCATGTATAACGTGCAGATGGATCATGCAATGTTCTTCACCGCGGATGGCAAGGCTTTTCATCAATACCACGGACCGATGCCGCTCGGCGTCGTGCGGCTGGCTCGCAATTCACTGAGTGACCGGTTCGGCTCGCGCGGATGTGTGCGGCTGAACGAGGCCGATGCGCGGCAGCTGTACGAATGGACACCGGTCGGAACCATGGTGCAGGTGTCATGACGCCCGCGGCAACAGGCCAGCTCGCTCGCGCGGCCGGCGTGGTGTTCGTCGCCGTGCTCGTCGTATTGGCTTGGCGAAGCATGGTCGGAAGCGCCGGCAGTCGCGTGCCGATCGCGCCGGGTACCGAAATACTCAGTGTGCAGCCGGATGAGGTGATGTCGTTCGTCTACACCGCCGGTACGCTGAACGTGAACGCTCATCGCGTGCAGTCGGCGGCGCCGTTCTCCGTGCGCGTCACGTTCGACGGCCGTGTTTCCCGGCAGTGTGTCGCGCCCCCTGGGCTGGCCGACCGGCTCGCGCCGCTCACCACGCTGATCGTGCGTGGCAGTGTGCCCGTCGCCGAGCTTGCGACGGCGTTCCCGACGCCGCTCGGCACGTTGGAAATGCGCGATCGCATCGCCTCCGAACCGCTTCCGACATTGGTATTCCGGGGGGCGGCCGACACGGACACGGTGGCAGTCACCGGCCTCCCGGGCGCGGGCGGTCGTGCGATCGTCGTCGATCCGGCCGCGCGTGCCGCGCTCGCACTGCTCGCTGGCGGGTGCGATACGCTTGCGCAGCGCTGACCCCCGATATACCCGGCCGACACTGCTTGCGTGGGCGGTCGGCCAGGTATCACACGCGCTCAAATCGCCTGCTTCGCCTTCAACGCGGCGATCCGCACATCGTCGTAGCCGAGCATGTCGCGCAGCACGTCTTCCGTCTGCGCGCCCAGCAGCGGCGGGGCGGTGCGCGCATCGGGCGGCGTCGCGCTCATCCGGATCGGATTGCGCACGAGCTTCACGTCCGCGCCGCACGGGTGCGGCAGCGACACCTGCATTCCGCGCGCGACCACCTGTTCGTTGTCGAACACCTCGTCGAGTTCGTTGATCGGCCCGCACGGCACGCCGGCCGCTTCGAGCACGGCGATCCAGTCGGCCTTGCCGCGCGCCTTCACCATCTCCGCGAGGATCGGCACCAGCGTGTCGCGGTGG
Organism: Burkholderia sp. Bp9015; assembly: GCF_003853505.1. NCBI lineage: Bacteria > Pseudomonadati > Pseudomonadota > Betaproteobacteria > Burkholderiales > Burkholderiaceae > Burkholderia > Burkholderia sp. Bp9015. The sequence goes on along the minus strand of NZ_QTPZ01000036.1, from coordinate 69,530 downwards.
CGCACGCGCGACGGATTCGTCGCGAACCGTTCGTCGTCGGCCAGCTCGGGCCGCCCGCCGGCCTCGACGAACTTGCGGAACTGCCCGTCGTTGCCCACCGCGACGATGATCCAGCCGTCGCTCGTCTGGAACGTCTGGTAAGGCACGATGTTCGGGTGCGCGTTGCCCCAGCGCACCGGCGGCTTGCCGCTCGCGAGGAAGTTGGTGTTCATGTTCGCGAGCAGCGCGACCTGCACGTCGAGCAGCGCCATGTCGATGTACTGGCCTTCGCCCGTGCGATCGCGGTGCGCGAGCGCGGCGAGCACCGCGATCGTCGAATAGAGGCCCGTCGCGAGATCGGCGATCGCCACGCCGGCTTTTTGCGGCCCGCCGCCCGGCTCGCTGTCGCGCTCGCCGGTGATGCTCATGAAGCCGCCGATCCCCTGGACGATGAAGTCGTAGCCCGCGCGGTGCGCGTACGGGCCCGTCTGGCCGAACCCGGTGACCGAGCAGTAGACGAGATCGGGCTTCACCGCGCGCAGCGATTCGTAATCGAGCCCGTATTTCTTCAGCTGGCCGACCTTGTAGTTCTCGAGCACGACGTCGCTCTGCGCGGCGAGCTCGCGCACGATCTGCTGGCCTTCCGGCGTCGCGATGTCGACCGTCACCGAGCGCTTGTTGCGGTTCGCCGCGAGGTAGTACGCGGCCTCGGCCGTATCGGCGCCGGTCGCGTCCTTCAGGTACGGCGGCCCCCAGTGGCGCGTGTCGTCGCCGGCGCCGGGGCGCTCGACCTTGATCACGTCCGCGCCGAAATCGGCAAGCGTCTGCGCGCACCACGGGCCCGCGAGCACGCGGGTGAGGTCCAGCACGCGGATATGGCTCAGGGCACCCATCGTCGAATCGTCTCCTTTCATGGCTCGCCCGGCCCGAGGCAAGGCGGATTGGCATGCCGAGCATCTTAAGGCGAATCGGCCGCGCCGGTGGCCCAGGCCGCTCGTCCGGCGCGGCGGGCCGCTGGCGTGGGAGCCGCCGATCTGTATCGTATAATCGCTCGTTTACGATATCTGCCCGCCGTGCGTCCGCGAGGACGGCCGGCGTTTGAAGCCGTCTCAGCCAGACATTCCCCGCACGCCATGAAAGCTGCCGAAATCCGCGAGAAATTCCTCAAATTCTTCGAATCGAAGGGCCACACGATCGTCCGCTCGTCGAGCCTCGTGCCCGGTAACGACCCCACGCTGATGTTCACGAACTCGGGCATGGTCCAGTTCAAGGACGTGTTCCTCGGCACGGATCCGCGTCCGTACACGCGCGCCACGACCGCGCAGCGCAGCGTGCGCGCGGGCGGCAAGCACAACGACCTCGAGAACGTCGGCTACACGGCGCGCCACCACACGTTCTTCGAGATGCTCGGCAACTTCTCGTTCGGCGACTACTTCAAGCACGACGCGATCCGCTTCGCGTGGGAACTGCTGACCACGGTCTACCAGCTGCCGAAGGAAAAGCTGTGGGTCACCGTCTACCAGGAAGACGACGAAGCGTACGACATCTGGGCGAAGGAGGTCGGCGTGCCGACCGAGCGGATCATCCGCATCGGCGACAACAAGGGCGCGCGCTACGCGTCGGACAACTTCTGGACGATGGGCGACACCGGCCCGTGCGGCCCGTGTACCGAAATCTTCTACGACCACGGTCCGGACGTGTGGGGCGGCCCGCCGGGATCGCCTGAAGAAGACGGCGACCGCTACATCGAGATCTGGAACCTCGTGTTCATGCAGTTCAACCGCGACGCGCAGGGCAACATGACGCGCCTGCCGAAGCAGTCGGTCGACACCGGCATGGGCCTCGAGCGTCTCGCCGCGGTGCTGCAGCACGTGCACAGCAACTACGAGATCGACCTGTTCCAGAACCTGATCAAGGCCGCCGCGCGCGTGACCGAGATCAGCGACCTCACGAACAACTCGCTGAAGGTGATCGCCGATCACATCCGCGCGTGCTCGTTCCTGATCGTCGACGGCGTGATCCCCGGCAACGAAGGCCGCGGCTACGTGCTGCGCCGCATCGTGCGCCGCGCGATCCGCCACGGCTACAAGCTTGGCCGCAAGGGCTCGTTCTTCCACAAGCTGGTGGCTGACCTCGTCGCCGAGATGGGCGCGGCCTATCCGGAGCTGAAGGAAGCCGAGCAGCGCGTGACCGATGTGTTGCGCCAGGAAGAAGAGCGTTTCTTCGAGACGATCGAGCACGGGATGTCGATCCTCGAAGCGGCGCTGGCGGATGTCGACGCGAAGGGCGGCAAGGTGCTCGACGGCGAACTCGCGTTCAAGCTGCACGACACGTACGGCTTCCCGCTCGACCTCACGGCCGACGTGTGCCGCGAGCGCGGGATGACGGTCGACGAGCCGGCGTTCGACGACGCGATGGCGCGTCAGCGCGAGCAGGCGCGCGCGGCCGGCAAGTTCAAGGCCACGCAGGGCCTCGAATACTCGGGCGCGAAGACCACGTTCCACGGTTATGAAGAGATCGCGTTCGACGACGCGAAGGTCGTCGCGCTGTACGTCGACGGTTCGGCCGTCAACGAAGTGAAGCACGGCCAGGATGCGGTCGTCGTGCTCGACCACACGCCGTTCTACGCGGAGTCGGGCGGCCAGGTCGGCGACCAGGGCGTGCTCGCGAATGCAGCGACGCGCTTCGCCGTGGCCGACACGCTGAAGGTGCAGGCCGACGTGATCGGCCACCACGGCACGCTCGAACAGGGCACGCTGAAGGTCGGCGACGTGCTGCGCGCGGAAATCGACGCGCATCGTCGCGCACGCACGCAGCGCAACCACTCGGCGACCCACCTGATGCACAAGGCGCTGCGTGAAGTGCTCGGCGCACACGTGCAGCAGAAGGGCTCGCTCGTCGACGCGGAGAAAACCCGCTTCGACTTCGCGCACAACGCGCCGCTGACCGACGACGAAATCCGTCGCGTCGAGCAGATCGTCAACAACGAAATCCTCGCGAACGCGCCGGGCATCGTGCGCGTGATGCCGTACGACGAAGCGGTGAAGGGAGGCGCGATGGCGCTGTTCGGCGAGAAGTACGGCGACGAAGTGCGCGTGCTCGATCTCGGCTTCTCGCGCGAACTGTGCGGCGGCACGCACGTGCACCGCACCGGCGACATCGGCTTCTTCAAGATCGTCGTCGAAGGCGGCGTCGCGGCCGGCATCCGCCGGGTCGAGGCGATCACCGGCGACAACGCGGTGCGCTACGTGCAGGAGCTCGATGCGCGCGTGAACGAAGCGGCCGCCGCGCTGAAGGCGCAGCCGTCGGAACTCACGCAACGCATCGCGCAGGTGCAGGACCAGGTGAAGTCGCTCGAGAAGGAACTGGGCGCGCTGAAGTCGAAGCTCGCGTCGAGCCAGGGCGACGAGCTCGCGCAGCAGGCGATCGAAGTCGGCGGCGTGTTCGTGCTGGCCGCGACGCTCGACGGCGCGGACGCGAAGACGCTGCGCGAGACGGTCGACAAGCTGAAGGACAAGCTGAAGAGCGCGGCGATCGTGCTGGCGGCCGTCGAAGGCGGCAAGGTCAGCCTGATCGCGGGCGTCACGCCGGACGCGAGCAAGAAGGTCAAGGCCGGCGAGCTCGTGAACTTCGTCGCGCAGCAGGTCGGCGGCAAGGGCGGCGGCCGTCCGGACATGGCGCAGGCAGGCGGCACGGAACCGGCGAACCTGCCGGGCGCGCTGGCAGGCGTCAAGGGCTGGGTCGAAGAGCGTCTTTGATCGGCATGGCTGGTGATGCGGTGTGGTCGGGCTGACCGCGTCGCGTCACATCGCTTCGCATCAAAAAAAGCGACCCGATCGGCACCTGTGCCGGTCGGGTCGTTTTGTTTTTGTCGGTATGAAGAATTAGCGCGCTCGCTGGCGCTCGCCTGCGTTCCCGGCTCGGGCAGACGCCGACGCGGCCACCACCGCCCTGGCCGCATCGCCCGTGTCGGAATGAAGATCGAGCGCGCGCACCAGCGGCCGCCGGCGATCCCGACTCAGGCCGACACCGATGCGGCCACCGCCGCCTTGGTCGCATCACCCGGCTCCCGCGCAGCCTCACCCAGCGCATCGCGCAACGCGGCGAGCGCCGCCGATGCGTAACCATGCCGCCACGCGAGCAGTGTGTCGATCCCTTCGAGTTCGGGGATCGTGTGGGCGGCGACGTTACCGGTCTCCGGCTGCAACTCGAGCACCGAGCGCGGCGCGACCGCGATGCCGGCGCCGGCCGCGACGCACGCGACGATCGCATGATACGAACCGAGTTCGAGCACACGCGAGGGCTTCATCCCGTGTGCCGCATACCATTGCTCGACATATTTCCGGTACGTGCAACCGCGCTCGAACGCGATCAGCGTCGGCAGGATCACGTCGCGCGGCGTGCGCACGGGCGGATGGCCGCGCGGCGTCAGCAGCACGAGATCCTCGCGGAAGATCGGCACCGTCTCGAATGTGTCGGGCAGCGTGTCCGGCTCGGGCGGCCGCGCAAACAACGCCGCGTCGATCTCGAAGTCGCGCACCTTGTCGATCAGCCAGCCGGTCGTGCCGGTCACGAGCTCCAGCGACACGTCGGGCCACGCATGGTGATAACGCGCGAGCACGGTCGGCAGCCTGCTCGCGGCCGTGCTTTCCATCGTGCCGAGCCGCAGCCGCCCGCGCGGCGTGTCCTCGCGCACCGCGTCGCGCGCCTCGTCGGCAAGCGCGAGCAGCCGCTCCGCGTACGGCAGCAGCGTGTGCCCGGCCGGCGTCAGCACGAGCCGGCGGCCGTCGCGCACGAACAGCGCCGCGCCGAGTTCCTCCTCGAGCTGCTTGATGCGCGTCGTCACGTTCGATTGCACGCGATTGAGCTTCGCCGCCGCGCGCGTCACACCGTTCTCGCGCACGACAGCCCGGAAAATCGCCAGCGCCGCCAGGTCCATGATTCTCTCCTGGAGATATGTGGATTCTTGATTATTCATTTATCGAGAACGTTCGGTCAAGCTACGATACAAGCGTTCCGATTTCCGTTCCGGCCGGCGCGCGCCGCGCGCGGCCTATGCCGCCATGTCCCGTTCCGATGCCCCGAGCGCCGTCGCCGGCGTACACCTGCCCGATGACGCCGACCGCCGCGCCCGCGCGGCCGCGCTCGCCTGCATGATCGGGCTGGCGGTCGCACTCGGCGTCGGCCGCTTCGCGTTCACGCCGCTGCTGCCGCTGATGCTCGCCGACGGCTCGATCGGCCTGAAGGCCGGCAGTTGGCTCGCGTCGGCGAACTACGCGGGTTATTTCGTCGGCGCGGTCAGTTGCGCGGCCGTGCGGGTCGCGCCCTCGCGGATGGTGCGCTTCGGGCTGGCCGCCACCGTGCTGTTGACTGCCGCGATGGGCGTCGGCCATCTGCTCTCCGTGTGGCTCGTGGTGCGCTTCGTCGCGGGCGTCGTCAGCGCATGGACGTTCGTGTTCGTGTCGCAATGGGGGCTGCGGCGGCTCACCGAACTGCATGCGCCCGAGTGGAGCGGGGTGATCTACGCGGGGCCGGGCGTCGGGATCGTGCTGACCGGGCTGATCGGCAGCGCGCTCGCCGGCCATCGCGCGGCGCCCGGCTGGCTCGGCTTCGCAGTGTTGTCGGCGCTGCTGTCGGTCGCGATCTGGCGCACGTTCGGCAGCGCGCCGGGGCCGGCCGCCTCGACAACCGCCGCGCGGGGCGCCGCGGCGCCGGCCGTGCGCGAGAGACCGGCCGCGGCACCGCACGACGCACGGCGCCATCGCGCCGACGCCGCGTGGCTCGTCGTGCTGTACGGGATGCCGGGCTTCGGCTACATCATCACCGCGACGTTCCTGCCGGTGATCGCGCGTGCCGCGCTGCCGGCCGGCTCGCCGTGGCCCGACCTGTTCTGGCCGATGTTCGGCGCGGCGCTGATCGTCGGCGCGATCGCCGCGTCGCGATTGCCCGGCCACTGGGACAACCGGCTGCTGCTCGCCGCCGGCTGCGCGACGCAGGCGCTCGGGATCGCGGCGGGGATCGTCTGGCCGAACGCGGCCGGCTTCTCGGCCGGCAGCGCGCTGCTCGGCCTGCCGTTTACCGCGATCACGCTGTTCGCGATGCGCGAGGCGCGGCGGCTGCATGGCGAGCGAGCGACCGGGCTGATGGGCTATGCGACCGCGTCGTACGGGGTCGGGCAGATTCTCGGTCCGCTCGTCGCCGCGCCGCTGACCGCGCGCTTCGGGTCGTTCTCGCCGGCGCTGTGGGTCGCGGCTGGCGCGTTGCTCGCCGGTGCCGCCGGCTTCGCGGCAACCGCCGCACGCGGGCGCGCGCAACCCCGCATGCAACCCTGACATCATCGGGGCCGGATCGTCTGCGGCGCGGGCAAACTCGCTAGAATGAGGCCTTTCCCGCGCCGAGCGGGCGCGCGACGCGGCCGGCAGGCCGCCGCCGGGCGCTCGCCAGATCCCCATCGATGACCACCGCCGACTACCGTTTTTGCCCGCGCTGCGCGCGTCCGCTGACCGAGCGCGCCGATCCCGACCACGAAGGCGGCCGCGTCCGCCAGGCCTGCCCGGACGACACGTGCGGCTACGTGCACTGGAACAACCCGCTGCCGGTGGTGGCGGCGATCGTCGAACTCGACGGCAAGATCCTGCTCGCGCGCAACGCGGCCTGGCCGGAAGGGATGTTCGCGCTGATCACCGGCTTCCTCGAGAACGGCGAGACGCCCGAGGACGGCATCGCGCGCGAGGTGTTCGAGGAAACCGCGCTGAAGGCCGAGCAGGTCTCGCTGGTCGGCGTCTATGAATTCATCCGCAAGAACGAACTGATCATCGCGTACCACGTGCGCGCGTCGGGCACCGTCGCGCTGTCGCCGGAACTGCTCGAATACCGGCTCGTCGATCCGCCGCTGCTGCGCCCGTGGCGCGCCGGCACCGGCTACGCGCTCGCCGACTGGATGCGCGCGCGCGGCCTCGATTTCGAATTCGTCGACCGAGCGGGGCAGTGACGGGCCGCGCCGCCGCCATGTCGTCCGTCGCGCCGGGCACGATCGCGGCGCGGCACCTCGCCATTCGCCGGCGGGCCGTTCCGCACGGCCGCCGCGCGACGTGCGCTTCATCTTCCTCGTCCTGACCTGACCGCCATCGCCATGTCCGACAAGCCGCAGCCGCGTCCGCGCGACGCCTACCGCCACTTCCTGCCGATCACGACCCGCTGGATGGACAACGACGTCTACGGGCACGTGAACAACGTCGTCTACTACAGCTACTTCGACACCGTCGTGAACGAATACCTGATCCGCGCGGGCGTGCTCGACGTCGAGCACGGGCAGACGATCGGGCTCGTGGTCGAGACGCAGTGCAACTACTTCGCGCCGCTCGTCTTTCCGCAGTCCGTCGACGCGGGGCTGCGCGTCGCGAAGCTCGGCACGTCGAGCGTGCGTTACGAGATCGGGCTGTTCGCGGCGGGCGAAGCCGCGCCGGCCGCGCAGGGGCATTTCGTGCACGTGTACGTCGATCGCGGCACGCGCCGCCCGGTGCCGCTGCCGGACACGCTGCGCGCGGCGCTCGAACCGCTCGCCGGCTGACGGGCGCGCGGCGGTGCACGCGTTCGCGCTCCAGGCATTCAACGGCCTCAGCTACGGGTTGCTGCTGTTCATGCTGTCGGCCGGCCTCACGCTGATCTTCAGCGTGCAGGGCGTGCTCAACTTCGCGCATGCGAGCTTCTACATGCTCGGCGCGTATGTCGGCTACAGCATCGCAGCCCGCGCGGGGTTCTGGCCCGCGCTCGGGCTCGCGCCGCTCGCGGTCGGGCTGCTCGGCGCCGGCTGCGAGCGCGCCCTGCTGCGCCGCGTGCAGGCGCACGGGCACACGAGCGAACTGCTGCTGACCTTCGGGCTCGCGTACCTGATCGGCGAGGGCGCGAAACTGCTGTGGGGCCTCGCACCGCTGCCGGCCCCGGTGCCGCCGCTGTTCGACGGCGCGCCCGTGACCGTGTTCGGCCTCGCGCTGCCGCGCTACCGGCTCTTCATGATGGCGATGTCCGCGGCGATGCTGGCCGCGCTCGGCGCGCTGCTGCGCGCGTCGCGCCTCGGCCTCGTCGTGCGCGCCGCGCTCACGCACCGCGCGGCCGTCGAGGCGCTCGGCTACGACGTGCCGCGGGTGATGACGGGGCTGTTCGGCGCGGGCACCGCGCTCGCGGCGCTGGCCGGCGTGATCGGCGCGCCGCTCGCGGTGATCGAGCCGGCGCTGGCCGAGACCGTCGGGTCGGTGGTGTTCGCGATCGTCGTGATCGGCGGGCTCGGCTCGCTCGGCGGCGCGTTCGCCGCGTCGCTCGCGGTCGGCTTCGCGCAGACCTTCGCGGCGTCCAGCGACACGTCCCTGCGCGACCTCGCGCAATGGGCGGGCCTCGCGCTGCCCGACGGCGTCGCGGCCGTGTCGATCGCGCAGCTCGCTCCGCTGGTCCCGTACCTGCTGCTTGTCGCGGTGCTGGTCGCCCGGCCGCGCGGGCTGTTCGGCGAGCGTGTCGATGGCTAGCCGCGCGCGGGCCGGCGCGCTGCGCTGGGTGCTGTTCGCCGCGTGCGTGGCTGTGCCCGCGTGGCTGTGGCCGCATGGCGCGGTGCTCGGCTATCTCGCGCAGACGGCCGCGCTCGTCGTGCTCGCGCTGTCGTACAACCTGCAGCTCGGCACGACCGGGCTGCTGTCGTTCGGCCATGCCGCCGTCGCGGGGCTCGGCGCGTTCGCCGCCGCGCACTGGTTCAATCATGTCGGCGCGCCGCTGCCGCTGTTGCCGCTCGTCGGCGGCGCGGCCGGCGCGGGCTTCGGGTTCCTCGCCGGCCTGCTCGCGACACGCCGCGCGGGCACCGTGTTCGCGATGATCACGCTCGGCCTCGGCGAATGCGTCGCGGCGGCCGCGTGGAGCGTGCCTGCGTGGTTCGGCGGCGTCGGCGGCGTGCCGATCGACCGCGCGAGCGGCGCGCCCTGGGGCGGCTGGCATTTCGGTGCGCAAACGCAGGCCTACGCGGTGATCGCCGCATGGTGCATCGTGTCGGCGCTGGCGATGCACGCGCTGACGCGCACGCCGCTCGCCCGGCTCGCGAACGCGGTGCGCGACAACCCCGCGCGCGTCGCCGCGCTCGGCACCGAGCCGCGCCGCGTGCGGCTCGCGATGGTCACCTGCGCGTCGTTCTTCGCGGGCATCGCGGGCACGCTGACGCTGATCGACGTCGAGATCGCGACGCCCGACAGCGTGTCGATGGCGCGTTCGGCGACCGTGCTGATCGCCGCGGTGATCGGCGGCACCGGCACGTTCTTCGGGCCGGCGGCCGGCGCGGTGGTGCTGACCGCGTTGAGCGTCGTCGTCGCGGGCGTGTCGCGCGCATGGGCGCTGTATCTCGGCGTGCTGTTCGTCGCGGTCGTCGTCGCCGCGCCGCGCGGGATCGCGGGCATCGCGCAAGCGTTCGCGCATGCGTTGCGGCGCGGCGCGCCGGCGGCCGAGCGGTGGCGCCTGTTGTGCGGCATCGGCGCGTGCGTGTTCTGGGGCGTCGCGATCGTCTGCGCGGCCGAGCTCGGCTATGCGTGGCGTTTCGCGCAGGACGACGGCACCGGCATCGCGTTCGGCGCGTGGGGCATCGACGCCGATTCGCCGGCGGGCTGGGCCGTCGCGGCCTCGGCGGCCGGCATCGGCACGCTGCTGTGGGGCTGGCGCGCGCGGTTGCTGAACCACCGGCACGGCACGTGGGAGGACGGGCTATGAACGGCAACGCGATCGCGCTCCACGGGATCGTGCAGCGTTTCGGCGCGCAGACCGTGCTCGACGGCATCGAATTGAGCATCGCGGCCGGCGAGCGTCACGCGCTGATCGGGCCGAACGGCGCGGGCAAGTCGACGCTGTTCGGCGTGATCGCCGGCGCGACGCGGCCGACGTGCGGGCGCGTCGTGCTGCACGGTGTCGAGTTGCGCGGGCGCGGGCCGGTCGTCGCGAGCCGGCTCGGCATCGGCCGCAGTTTCCAGCAGACGAGCGCGTTCGCGCGGCTGAGCGTGTTCGACAACCTGCGCTGCGCGGCGCTGCATGCGCCGGCCGAGCGGCGGCGCTGGTGGAACCGGCTGCGCGAATCGGCATCGGTCGATCGCGCGGCCGCGCGCGTGCTGCACGACATCGGCCTCGATGCGCGGCGCGACGCGCCGGCCGGCGCACTCGGCTATGCGGAACAGCGCGCGCTCGATCTGGGCATCGCGCTCGCGAGCGGCGCGCGCACGCTGCTGCTCGACGAGCCGACCGCCGGCATGAACCGCGACCAGGCGGCGCGGATGATCGCGCTGATCCGCGCGACGACGCAGGGCCGCACGGTGCTGATGATCGAGCACGACATGGATGCGGTGTTCGGCTTCGCCGAGCGCATCACGGTGCTCGTGCGCGGCACGGTGGTCGCGACCGGTGCGCCCGACGCGATCCGCGCGGACCCGGCCGTGCGTGCCGCCTATCTCGGCGAGGATGCATGAGCGCGCTGCTCGACATCCGCGGCCTGCGTGCATGGTACGGAAGCCAGCCCGTGCTCGACGGCGTCGATCTCGCGCTCGCGCCGGGCGAGACGCTCGCGCTGCTCGGTCGCAACGGCGCGGGCCGCTCGACGCTCGCGAAGGCCGTGATGGGGCTCGTGCGCACCGCGGGCTCGGTGCGCATCGCCGGCGCCGAATGCGCGGGCGCACGCACGTTCGAGATCGCGCGGCGCGGCGTCGGTTACGTCGCCGAAAGCCGCGACGTGTTTCCGCTGCTGAGCGTGCGCGACAACTTGCGGCTCGGGCTGCGCGGCCTGAGCGGCGCGGCCGAACGTGCCGCGCTCGACCGGCTGCTCGCGCGCTTTGCGCTGCTGGCCGCGCGGGCCGACGTGAAGGCCGGGCGGCTCTCGGGCGGCGAGCAGCAGGTGCTCGCGCTGGTGCGCGCGCTCGCCGGCCGCCCGCGCGTGCTGATCGTCGACGAACCGGCCGAAGGGCTCGCGCCGCTCGCGGTCGACGCAGTCGGCGCCTGCCTTGCCGCGCTGCAGGACGACGGCGTCGCGATCCTGCTGATCGAGCAGCGGCTGCAGCTCGCGCCGCGGCTCGCGCAGCGCGTCGCGGTAATGGGGCGCGGGCAGATCGTCTACGACGGCGCGCTCGACGGGCTCGGCGGCGACGTCGTCAGCGCGTGGCTGAGCGCCGGCTGACCGTCCGTCGACCGTCCATCCGCCGATTGTTCGGCAAACCCCGCCAGTCAATTCGTGTCGAGCCGCTTTATCGCGGCCGCCGGAACCGCGAAGATTGCCAGCAAGGCCGGTGCGCCGCGACAGGCGCGACCGGTACCCATCCATCGAAGTCTTCCGACTGAGGAATGAAATCATGAGCAAGCTGGCAGGCAAGGTCGCGATCGTCACGGGCGCTTCCAAGGGGATCGGCGCCGCAATCGCGAAGGCGCTGGGCGCCGAAGGCGCGTCGGTCGTCGTCAACTACGCGAGCAGCAAGGCCGGCGCCGACGCGGTCGTGAGCGCGATCGTCGAAGCGGGCGGCCGCGCGGTCGCGGTCGGCGGTGACGTGTCGAAGGCAGCGGACGCGCAGCGCATCGTCGATACGGCGATCGAGACGTACGGCCGTCTCGACGTGCTGGTCAACAATTCCGGCGTGTACGAGTTCGCGCCGATCGAGGCGATCACCGAAGAGCACTACCGCCGGCAGTTCGACACGAACGTGTTCGGCGTGCTGCTGACGACGCAGGCCGCCGTCAAGCATCTGGGCGAAGGCGCGAGCATCATCAACATCAGCTCCGTGGTGACGAGCATCACGCCGCCCGCGAGCGCCGTCTACAGCGGCACCAAGGGCGCCGTCGACGCGATCACCGGCGTGCTCGCGCTCGAACTCGGCCCGCGCAAGATTCGCGTGAACGCGATCAACCCGGGCATGATCGTGACCGAAGGCACGCACAGCGCGGGCATCATCGGTTCGGACCTCGACAGGCAGGTGCAAAGCCAGACGCCGCTTGGCCGCCTCGGCGAGCCGGACGACATCGCGTCGGTCGCGGTGTTCCTCGCATCGGACGATGCGCGCTGGCTGACCGGCGAGCGCCTCGTCGCGAGCGGCGGGCTGCACTGATCGCGCGAGCCGGCGCGCGCCCGCTACGCGATCATCGCGAGCGCGTTCGCGCCGACATGCCAGCGCAGGCTCTCGACGACGAGCGCATGATCGCGTTCGTCGTCGAGCCCGGCGATCGCCATCGCGCCGACGATGCCGCCGTCGGCCAGCCGCAGCGGCACGCCGCCGCCGTCGAGCGCATAGTCGGCATCCGACAATCCCTGCGACTGCAACGACCAGCCGGCGCGGCGAAAGCGCGCGCCGACCTCGAGCGAACTGACGCCGAAGCGCAACACCGTGTTCTGCCGGCGGCGGATCGCGTCGCTGTCGCGGGCGCGGCTGCCGTCGAGCGCGCAATAGAACAGCGGTGCGGCTTCGCCGACGATGCCGACCGCGATCGGCAGCCCGCGGCGCGACGCGAGATTGACCGCGATGTCGCCGAGCCGGCGCGCGACGTCGGCATCGAAGTGCGCCAGCATCGGCGTTGAGGCCGTGTCGCCGAAGGGCATGGGCGCGCAGCGCGGGAAGGGGATCGGCATGGCAGCTCCGTGTCGTCGCAAGTTCGGCCCGTGCGCGCGTCCTGCGTCGCGCGCCGGCCGTCGATCGTTCAGCGCGTCAATGCATCAGCGCCCGGGCGCCGCGTCGAGCATCCATTCGTGCGCGGGGTCGTTCTTGAACGCCCACGCGCGGCTCGGTCCGGCCATCACGTTCAGGTAGTACAGGTTGTAGCCGTGCGGCGCGACCACCGGGTGATAGCCGCGCGGCACCATCACGACGTCGTGGTTCTCGACCGCGCATGCCTCGTCGAGGCTGCGGTCGTCCGTGTACACGCGCTGGAACGCGAAACCCTGCGGCGGATCGATCCGGTGGTAATAGGTTTCCTCGAGCGACGTTTCGTCGGGCGCCGCGTCGCGATCGTGCTTGTGCGGCGGATAGCTGCTCGAGTGGCTCGCGGGCGTGATCACTTCGACGACCAGCAGCCGGTCCGCGGCCGGGTTGTCGCCCATCAGGATGTCGCATACGTAGCGCGTGTTGGTGCCTTGCCCGCGCACCGCACGCCGCATCCGTTCGCCGTCGAGGCGCTGCACGCGCTTGTCGCCGCTCGCGTAAGGCGCGGTGCACAGCGCGACTTCCGCGTCGCGCGTCGCCACCAGCGTGACGGTCTTGCCGCCCGGCACGTACAGCGCGTCCGGCGACACTTCCTCGAACACGCTGTCGCGCTTGCCGAGTGCGTCGTAGGTCTCGCCGTCGACTTGCGCGCGCAGCGTGCCCGTGAGCACGACGACGCACAGTTCGCGCGTGCCCGTGTCGAGCGTTTCGGTGTCGCCGGCCTTCAGGCGCAGCGCGCGAAAGCCGACGTGTTTCCAGCCGGCCGACTCGGGCGTCACGTTGCAGATTTCGCGGTCGGCGGATGCCTTGACCAGCAGGGGAGAAATCGTCATGGCGTGAGGTTCCTCGATGAGATGACGGGGCTTACGCGCTCAACCGGTCGACGATCGCGCGCAGCGATTCGTAGCCCTTCTTCGCATACTGATAGCTCGGCGCGACGGCCGGGTCCTGCTCGGCCTCGACCACGAGCCAGCCTTCGTAGCCGGCGTCCTTCAGCGTGCGCAGCGTCGCTTCGTAATCGAGCGCGCCGTCGCCCGGCACCGTGAAGGTGCCGTTGATCACGCCGTTCAGGAAGCTCCAGCCGCCGTTGCGCGCCTGCGTGACGACCTGCGGCCGCACGTCTTTGCAGTGCACGTGCACGACGCGCGCCACGTGCTTCCTCAGCAGCGCGACCGGATCGGCCGCGCCGCCGAAATACGCGTGGCCCGTATCGAACAGCAGGAACACCTTCGCCGGATCGGTCAGCGCCATCAGCCGGTCGACGTCGTCCGGCGATTCGACGTACGCGCCCATGTGGTGATGGTAGGCGAGCTTGATCCCGTAGGTCTCGAGCAGGTGCGCGCCGAATGCGTCGAGGCGCGCCGCATAGCGCCGCCAGGTTTCATCGTCGACGAAACGCGGGCGCTTGGCGACCGGCGTGTCGATGCTGCCCTGGATCGTGCCCGCGCATTCTCCGTACACCACGACCTTCACGTCGTTGAACTGCAGCTTCGTCATGTGCGCGCGGCAGCGCTCGATTTCGGCCTCGACGGCATCGGCGTCGCTCATGCCCGGCGCGACTTCCGCCAGAAAGCCCGAATACCAGCCCGACACGCACACGAGCCCGAACTCGGCGAGCTTCGCCTTCAGCTCGGGGCCCGTCTTCGGAAACTTGTTGCCGAGCTCGAAGCCCGCGTAGCCGATTTCGGCGCCTTCCTTCAGTGCCGTCTCGAGCGGCGTCTCGCCGCCGAGCGACGGCAGGTCGTCGTTCATCCACGACAGGGGATTGATACCGATGCGAACGTTCCAGCTCATGACGTGCTTCCTTGGTTCGAATGTTGTTTTCGCGGAGCGGCGGATTGAATGGGGAAACGGATCAACGCCGCTGCCGGGTTTTCTCGTCGAGATACGTCCGGTGCGCGCGTTCGACACCGGCGCGCGCGGATACCTGCGGCACCGCGACTTCCCACCACGCGCCGCCGTCCGCGGTCGTGCGCTCGTGCGTCGTGTCGATCACGATGACCTGGCTCGTCTTCGCCGCGCGCGCACGCTTCATTTCGCTGCGCAGCTCGCCGACGTCGCGCACGTGCACGGCTTCGGCGCCCATCGAGCGTGCATGCATCGCGAAGTCGATCGTCGAGCGTTCGCCGCCTTCCGGCACGCAGTCGTCGAGCATGTTGTTGAAGCTCGCGCCGCCGCAATTGATCTGCAGCCGCTCGATGCAGCCGTAGCCGCGGTTGTCGAGGATCACGACGATGAGCTTGCGGCCGAGCATCACGGACGTCGCGAGTTCGGCGTTGAGCATCATGTACGAGCCGTCGCCGACGATCACGATCACTTCGCGCTCGGGCCGCGCGAGCTTCGCGCCGAGGCCGCCCGCGACCTCGTAGCCCATGCACGAGTACGCGTAGTCCATGTGGTAGTTGCCCGGCACGCCGCTGCGCCACAGCTTGTGCAGTTCGGCCGGCAGCGTGCCGGCCGCGCACACGACGAGATCGTCGCGCGCGCTGTCGCGTCCCGCGTCGGCCGCCGAGTCGCGCACCGCGCCGATCACTTCCGCGTCGTACGGCAGCGTGTCCTTCGGCACGCGCGTAGTCAGCTCGGTCACGCGCGCGTTCCACGCGGCGGCCTGATCCTGGTTCGCGGCCGTCCAGGCCGCATCCGCGCGCCAGCCCGCGAGCGCGGCCGACAGCTGGCCGAGGCCCGTGCGCGCATCGGCGATCAATTGCCGGCCGCGCTTCTTGCCCGCGTCGAACGGCTGCACGTTCAGGCTCAGCAGCGTCGCATTGCCGAACAGCGCGTGCGAGCCGGTCGTGAAATCCTGCAGGCGCGTGCCGACCGCGAACACCACGTCGGCCTGCGCGGCCGCGCGGTTCGCGGCGGGCGAGCCCGTCACGCCGATCGAGCCGAGGTTCAGCGGGTGGTCCCACGCGAGGCTGCCCTTGCCGGCCTGCGATTCGGCGACCGGCACGCCGTGCGTGTCGGCGAACGTGCGCAGCGCGTCCCACGCCTGGCTGTATAGCACGCCGCCGCCGGCGACGATGAGCGGTTTCTTCGCCGCTTTCAACACGTCGAGCGCATCCGCGAGTTCGAGCGTGTCGGCAGGCGGGCGGCGCATCCGGATCACCGGCGGCGCGAAGAAATCCTCCGGCCAGTCGTAAGCGAAGGTCTGCACGTCCTGCGGCAGCGCGAGGCATACGGGGCCGCATTGCGCGGGGTCGGTCATCACCTGGATCGCGCGCGGCAGTGCGACCAGCAGCTGCTCGGGCGACGTGATCCGGTCGAAGTAGCGCGTCACCGGCCGGAAGCAGTCGTTCGCGCTGACGTCGCCCTGTTCGAAGTCCTCGACCTGCTGCAGCACCGGGTCGGGCAGCCGCGACACGAACACGTCGCCGGGCAGCAGCAACAGCGGCAGCCGGCCGACGTGCGCGAGTGCCGCGGAGGTCAGCATGTTGGTCGCGCCGGGGCCGATGCTCGACGTCGCGGCCATCATCCGCTGGCGGAAGTTCGCTTTCGCGAACGCGACGGCCGCATTCGCCATTCCTTGCTCGTTGTGCGCGCGGAACGTCGGCAGCCGTTCTTTTTCGGCATGCAGCGCTTCGCCGAGCCCGGCCACGTTGCCGTGGCCGAAGATCGCGAACACGCCGCCGCAATACGGCAGGATCTCGGTGCGGCCGTCCGGCTGGACGACTTCGGCGCGCAGGGCGGCCAGGTAGCGCACGAGCGCCTGGCTGACGGTCAGTCTCACGGTGGTGGTCATCGTCTGTCGATCAGGAGGAATCGGGTGGTCATCACGGATATCTGCATCAGGCGGCTGCGGCGGCGCGCGCGGCGGTACGGCGGCCGAGCCACGCGTCGACCAGCTGCGCGAAATTGCCGGCCACTTCGTCGATCAGCGCCTGGTCGTCGATCCGGCCGGCGAGCCAGTGCAGCGACGCGTCGGCCCACAGCGTGCGGCCGACCATGAAGCCCTTGACGATCGGGTTGGTCGCCGAGCGGAAGCTGTCGACCAGATATTGCAACGGCTGGTTCAGCCCGAGGATCACCGCGCCGCGGCAGTGCGGGTCGCGTTCGGCCACCAGCGTCTCGAGCCGCGCCCAGCCGTCGGCGCTCATCGGCGCGAGCTTCCACCACTCCGGCATCACGCCGAGGTTGTAGAAGCGCGCGACCGTGCGCAGCACCGCGTCGTCCTCGGTGCCGGGCGGCGTGACCGCGCGCGGCGGAATGATTTCCAGCAGCAGCTCGTTGCCGCTCGCGCGCGTGGCTTCCCACAGCTCCAGCACGCGCTGCTCCTGCGCGACGCGCAGGTCGACGTCGTCGTCGGGGTGGTAGTGGACGAGGCACTTCACGACCTGTTCGGTCGGCCAGTGCGTGAGCGACGAGCCGACCGAGCGCGTGTCGTCGAAGCACAGCGGCCGCGAGCCGGGCAGCTCGACCGGGCGGCCGACCCACCAGCCGCGGCCGGTGGCCGACGCGAGCGCGTCGCGGCCATATGCGCCGCCGTCGATCAGCACGCCGACGTGGCCTTCGATCCGGCGATCGCGCTCGACCTGTTCGGCCGCGCGCACGAGCAGGCGCTTGAGCGTCTTGATCCGTGCTTCGTCCGCGCCGGCCTGCACCGCGAGCTCGTAGAACTGGCTGCGATGGTCGAACGCCATCACGCACAGGTCGTCCCATGCGCGGCGCGGCACCGTCACGCGATGCAGGTGCGCGAGCGCGCGATCGGCGTCCACCTGCGGATTGCGGCTGCCGCCGAACCAGTGCGCGAGCTCGGCCGGCGTCGGCATCGCGGCCGAGCACGCGTGGCGCGACACGACGATCGCGCCGCACGCGTTCGCGATGCGCGTCGCTTGCGCCCAGCCGTGCCCGCGCAGCAGCCCGGACAGCAGGCCCGACAGGAATGCGTCGCCCGCGCCCAGCACGTTCAGGACTTCGACGCGTTCGCCGTGGAAGGTCGGCGCATCGTCGATGTGCGCGGGGATGTCGCCCTCGATCACGCAGCAGCCGAGCGCGCCGCGCTTGACCACCAGCACCGCGCCGCTCGCGCGGCGCACGGCCTGCAGCGACGCGATCAGGTCGTGAGGCACGCCGCCCGCGATCAGGAATTCCTCCTCGGTGCCGACCAGCAGGTCGAACTCGCCGAGCACCTGCTGCAGTTGCCGCGTGACCTGCGCGTCGGGCACGTAGCGGTTCTCGCCCGCGCCGCGCGCGGTCAGCCCCCACAGCACCGGCCGGTAGTCGATGTCGAGGATCCGCACGACGCCGTGGCGGCGCGCGTAGCCGAGCGCGGTCAGCGACGCCTCGCGGGTGCCCGGCGTCGAAAGATGGGTGCCGGTGATCGCGAGCGCGCGGCAGCCGGCGATGAAATCCTCGCGGATCTCGTCGGCGCGCACGGCCATGTCCGCGCAGTTCTCGCGCACGAACAGCAGCGGGAACGTGTCGCGATCCTTCAGCCCGAGCAGCACGAGCGCGGTCAGGCGTTCCGGATCGGTCTGCAGCTGGCTCGTGTCGCAGCCTTCGCGCTCGAGCGTCTCGCGCACGAAGCGGCCCATCTGCTCGTCGCCGACGCGCGAGATCATCGCGGTCTTCAGCCCGAGCCGGGCGACGCCGAACGCGACGTTGCCCGACGAGCCGCCGAGATACATCTGGAAGCTGCGCGCATCCTCCAGGCGGCTGCCGTACTGTTGCGCGTAAAGGTCCACGGCGACGCGGCCGAGGCAGGCGAGATCGATGGGGCGGTCAGTCGGAAAGTTCAACGGGCTCATATCACGTATCACGCTCGCGGCCGGCGTTCGACCCTGCCGGCGGATTGAGGGACCGATCCTGCGACGGTGGTCCGTCACGTGCGCGGCACGACACGGGAACGCCTGCCGCAAGGAATCGGGCTACGGAACGGAGTCTAGACTTTTTGGAAATCCAGTTCCCTAGGTGAAATCACGTAGAAATAAATTTCCAAATTTTCGAAGAAGTGATCTACAGTTTCATCCGGATGCTTCAGTCCGAATCGGATCCGATCGGACTCGGCCCGGCGGCGCGCAACGCGCCGTTTTTCCGCCCCCGGAGATGAGGAGACAGAGTGATCATGAAGACCAAGCTGATGGCCGCCGCGGCCGCCGCAATCCTGGCCATGCCGCTCGCGCATGCCGAGAAGATCGGCGTGACGATGGCATCGTTCGACGACACGTTCCTGACGATCCTGCGCAACAGCATCGGCGATGCGGCGAAGAAGGACGGCGCGACCGTGCAGATCGAGGACGGCGGCAACGACGTCGGCAAGCAGTTGAGCCAGGTCCAGAACATGATCGCGCAGAAGGTCGACGCGATCATCGTGAATGCGGTCGACACCGACGCGACGCCGAAGATCACCAAGATGGTGACCGCCGCGAAGATTCCGCTCGTCTACGTGAACCGCAAGCCGGTCGATTTCGACAAGCTGCCGGCCGGCGTCGCCGTGGTCGCCTCCGACGAGAAACAGTCGGGCACGCTGCAGGCGCGCCAGGTGTGCAAGCTGCTCGGCGGCAAGGGCGACATCCTGGTGCTGATGGGCGAGCTGTCCAACGAGTCGGCGCGCGCGCGCACCAAGGACATCGAGGACGTGATCGCGACCAAGGACTGTGCCGGCATGAAGATCGTCGACAAGCGCGAAGGCAAGTGGAGCCGCACGCAGGGCCAGGACATCACGATGAACTGGCTGAGCTCCGGGACGAAGTTCGACGCGATCGTGTCGAACAACGACGAAATGGCGATCGGCGCGATCAACGCGCTGAAGGCCGCGCGCAAGCTGACGCCGAAGACGGTCGTCGCGGGCATCGACGCGACGCCGGACGGGCTCGCGGCGATGAAGAGCGGCGAGCTGAAGGTGTCGGTGTACCAGAACGCGGCCGGGCAGGGCGCGCAGGCCGTCGCGGCCGCGCTCAAGCTGGCGAAGAAGCAGCCCGTCGAGCGCTTCGTGAACGTGCCGTTCGAACTCGTCACGCCGGAGAACATGAACCAGTACGCGAAGCACTGACCGGTTTTTCCGCTGAACTGCGCGGGCCCGGCGTGTCCGGGTTCGCGTGTGACTTTCGAGGAACGTCCATGTTTACAGCCAGGATGGCGCGCTCGATGGCGAGCGAAAGCGCGCCGGCCGCCTCGTCCGCCGCACCGGGTTCGTCCGGTGTGCCCGCCGCCGACTGCGTGCTCGAGGTGCGCGGCGTCGGCAAGTCGTTTCCCGGCGTCGTCGCGCTCGACGGCGTGCAGTTCCGCGTGCGGCGCGGCACCGTGCATGCGCTGATGGGCGAGAACGGCGCCGGCAAGTCGACGCTGATGAAGATCATCGCCGGCGTCTACACGCCCGACCAGGGCGAGATCCTGATCAACGGCGAGCCCGTCGTGCTGAACGGCCCGCTCGACGCGCTCGATCGCGGGATCGCGATGATCCACCAGGAACTCAACCTGATGCCGTACATGACGGTCGCGGAGAACATCTGGATCCGCCGCGAACCGAAGAACCGCTTCGGCCTGATCGATCACGCCGAGCTGCGCCGCCGCACCGCCGCGCTGTTCGAGCGGCTGTCGATCGACATCGACCCGGAAGCCGACGTGCGCACGCTGACGGTCGCGAGCCGCCAGATGGTCGAGATCGCGAAGGCCGTGTCGTTCGACTCCGACGTGCTGATCATGGACGAGCCGACTTCCGCGCTGACCGACAAGGAGGTCACGCACCTGTTCCGCATCATTCGCCAGCTGCGCGAGCAGGGCAAGGGCATCGTCTACATCACGCACAAGATGAACGAGCTGTTCGAGATCGCCGACGAGTTCTCGGTGTTCCGCGACGGCAAGTACATCGGCACGCACGCGTCGAGCGACGTCACGCGCGACGACATCATCCGGATGATGGTCGGCCGCGAGATCACGCAGATGTTCCCGAAGGAGGAGGTGCCGATCGGCGACGTCGTGCTGGCCGTGAAGAACCTCGGCGTCGACGGGGTGTTCCGCGACGTCAGCTTCGAGCTGCGCGCGGGCGAGATCCTCGGCGTCGCGGGCCTCGTCGGCTCGGGGCGCTCGAACGTCGCGGAGGCGCTGTTCGGCGTCGTGCCGGCCACCTCCGGCGAGATCCTGATCGACGGCAAGCCGGTGCGCATCGCCACGCCCGCGCAGGCGATGAAGCACGGGATGGCGTTCCTCACCGAGGACCGCAAGGACACCGGCTGCTTCCTGAATCTCGACCTGCTCGCGAACATGGAAGCGGCGGTGCTCAGCAACCGCTACGTGAAGTTCAATTTCGTGCGGCAGGCGCAGTTGAAACGCGACTGCGAGGAAATGAGCCGGATGCTGCGCGTGAAGACGCCCGGGCTGCACGAGGAAATCCAGAACCTGTCGGGCGGCAACCAGCAGAAGGTGCTGATCGGCAGATGGTTGCTCACGCAACCGCGCATCCTGATCCTCGACGAGCCGACCCGCGGGATCGACGTCGGCGCGAAGGCCGAGATCCACCGGCTCGTCAGCGCGCTCGCCGGCAAGGGCGTCGCGGTGCTGATGATCTCGTCGGAGATGCCGGAGGTGCTCGGCATGAGCGATCGCGTGATGGTGATGCACGAAGGCCGGATGACCGGCATCGTCGAACGCAAGGACGCCGACCAGGTCCGCATCATGGACCTGGCCTCGCGCTGAGCCGCAACAAGCATGGAGACAACTGAAATGGGCAACCTGAATCCGGTCGCGGACGCGCAGTCCATGACGATCAAGACGCGGCACGCGAAGTGGCCGCCCGAACTGAGCATCTTCCTGGTGCTGGTGGGCATCAGCCTGTTCTTCGAGGTGATCGGCTGGCTCGTCGTCGGGCAGAGCTTCCTGTTCAACGCGGAGCGGCTCGAGATCATCGTGCTGCAGATGGCCGTGATCGGCATCATCGCGGTCGGCGTGAACCTCGTGATCATCACGAGCGGGATCGACCTGTCGTCGGGGTCGGTCGTCGCGGCGGCGGCGGTCGTGTCGGCCAGCCTCGCGCAGGTGTCCGATTTTCCGCGCGCGGTGTTCCCGCACCTGACCGACCTGCCGATCATCTGGCCGGTGCTGGCCGGCGTGTGCGTCGGGCTGCTGGTCGGCCTGCTGAACGGCTCGCTGATCGCGCTGACGGGCATCCCGCCGTTCATCGCGACGCTCGGCACGATGGTGGCCGCGCGCGGCTTCGCGAAGTGGTTCACCAACGGGATGCCGGTATCGATGCTGACCGACCAGTTCGCGGCGATCGGCGCGGGCGCGAATCCGGTGATCATCTTCGTCGTGGTGGCCGCGATCTTCCACGTCGTGCTGCGCTACACGCGCTTCGGCAAGTACACGTATGCGATCGGCGCGAATCGCCACGCGGCCGTCGTGTCGGGCATCAACGTGACACGCCATCTGGTGTTCGTCTACGCGATTGCGGGCCTGCTGAGCGGGATCGCCGGCACCGTGACGGCCGCGCGCGCGATCTCCGGCCAGTCGGGCATGGGCGTGATGTACGAGCTCGACGCGATCGCGGCCGTCGTGATCGGCGGCACGTCGCTGTCGGGCGGCCTCGGGCGCGTGACGGGCACCGTGATCGGCGTGCTGATCCTCGGCGTGATGACGTCGGGCTTCACGTTCATCCGGATCGACGCGTACTACCAGGAGATGGTCAAGGGCGCGATCATCGTCGCGGCCGTGATCGCCGACCAGTATCGCAACAAGAAGTCGCGCCGCTGACCGGCCGAGATCGAACACACAACCGATCGGGAAGAAAATGAAGATCGCTTTGGATCCCTACATGATTCGCCACCTTCCGCTCGACCGGCTGCCGCACGCGGTGGCCGAGCTCGGCTACGACCAGATCGAGCTGTCGCCGCGCAGCGACTTTCTCGACTGGTGGGTGATGCCGCGCGCGACGCGCGAGCGCATGGCCGCGTTCCGGCAAGCGTTGCGCGCAAGCGGCGTGGGCCTTGCGTCGCTGCAGCCGATGTACCGCTGGGCCAGCCCGTTCGATGACGAGCGGCAGTGGGCGGTGCGCTGCTGGAAGAAGGCGATCGAGGTCGCGATCGAGATGGAATGCCCGCTGATGGTGTCCGAATTCGGGCGCGGCGCGTCGCCGGAGCGCTCGGTCGGCGAACGACCGGGCGCGAACCCGAAGGAGCTGTGCGAAGCCGCGTGGTTCCGTTCGATGGACGAGCTGCTGCCGATCCTCGAGCGCGAACGCATCGTGCTGTCGGTCGAGCCGCATCCGGAAGACTGGATCGAGCAGCTGCAGCCGGCGATCGACATCGTCACGAACATCGGCTCGCCGTCGCTGAAGCTGTCGTACATCGCGCCGCACACGTTCTATTACGGCGACGACATGGCCGCGATGATCGCGACCGCCGCGCCGATCCTCGCGCACGTGCGCGTGGCCGACACGTTCGATCACCGCAAGAGCAGCCAGCTGCGCTACATCGTGAACCCGCCGGGCTCGAACCAGATCCGCGTGCACCAGCATCTCGACATCGGGCAGGGCGAGATCGACTGGGACGTGTTTTTCCGCGCACTCGGCAGCGCCGGCTTCGACGGCGTGATGTCGTCGTGCGTGTTCGCGTGGGAGGACCGCGCGGAAGCGTCGTCGCGCTACATGCGCGACACGATCCAGCGCTACGTCGAACGCCATTTCGAACGGGCGGCCGCGCGCTGACCCGTTTTGGAACCATTGCCGACCGGCGCGGCACGGGCCGCGCCGTCGTTGAACCAGAGACTGGAGATATCCGGATGACCTTGCAAATCGGCGTGATCGGCTGCGGCGCGATCGGCCAGGACCATATCCGCAGGCTCACGCGCACGCTGTCCGGCGCGCGCGTGGTTGCCGTCAACGACATCGATCCGCAGCAGGCGCGCGACGCGGTGACGAAGTACGGGCTCGACGCGGAAATCTACGGCGACGGCCACGAAGTGGTCGCGGCAGCCGACGTAGAGGCCGTGCTCGTCACGTCGTGGGGGCCGACGCACGAGGCGTTCGTGCTCGACGCGATCGCGCACGGCAAGCCGGTGTTCTGCGAGAAGCCTTTGGCCGTCACGGCCGACGGCTGCATGCGGATCGTCGAAGCCGAGGTCGCGCACGGCCGCCGGCTCGTGCAGGTCGGCTTCATGCGTCCGTACGACGAAGGCTATCGCGCGCTCAAGCGCGTGATCGACGGCGGCGAGATCGGCGCGCCGCTGATGCTGCATTGCGCGCACCGCAACCAGTCGGTCGGCGAGCGCTATACGACCGACATGGCGATCACCGACACGCTGATCCACGAGCTCGACGTGCTGCGCTGGCTGCTCGGCGAGGACTATGCGAGCGCGCAGGTCGTCTATCCGAAGAAGACGCGCCATGCGTCCGCGCATCTCGCCGATCCGCAGATCGTGCTGCTCGAAACCGCGAGCGGCGTGCGCATCGACGTCGAGATCTTCGTGAATTGCCAATACGGCTACGACATCCAGTGCGAGGTGGTCGGCGAGAACGGCATCGCGAAGCTGCCCGATCCGCCCGCGGTCGGGCTCAAGCACGCGGCGCGGCAGTCGGTCGAGATCATGACCGACTGGAAGGAGCGCTTCATCGCGTCGTACGACGTCGAGCTGCAGGCGTTCATCGACGGCGTGCGGCAGGGTGCGCTGACCGGGCCGTCCGCGTGGGACGGCTATGCGGCGGCGGTCGCGGCCGACGCGTGCGTGCGCGCGCAGCAGAGCGGGGCGGTCGAGCCGATCGCGATGGCCGAACGCCCGGCGTTCTATCGCGGCTGAACCGGCTGAACACGCCGACACCGGGCCGCGTGTCCACGCGGCCATGCTCGCGGCCGCGCGCCGCTTTCCTGCTGGACTGACCGACATGACGATGAAGATTGGCTGCGCGCCCTGCTGCTGGGGCGTCGACGACGTGAAGAACCCGCACCTGCCGCCGTGGCGGCAGGTGCTCGCCGAGGCCGCGCAGGCCGGCTATTCGGGCATCGAGCTCGGGCCGTACGGCTACATCCCGCTCGAGCTCGACGTGGTGAGCGCCGAGCTCGAGCGGCAGCGTTTGAGCATCACCGCCGGCACGATCTTCGACGACCTGGTGTCGCCGGAGAATCTCCCGAACCTGCTGCGCCAGACGCGCGAGATCTGCGCGCTGATCACGCGCTTGCCGAAGCTGCCGACGCAGCCGGGCCAGCGCCATGCGGCGCCGTATCTGGTCGTGATGGACTGGGGGCACGACGAACGCGACTACGCGGCCGGCCACGCCGATCGCGCGCCGCGCCTGTCCGCCGAACGCTGGGCGCGCATGGTCGACCACATTCGCGAAATCGCGACGATCGCGCGCGACGAATTCGGCGTGCGCGCGGTGATCCATCCGCATGCGGGCGGCTACATCGAGTTCGCGGACGAGATCGACCGGATCGTCGCCGACGTCGCGGCCGATACGGCGGGCCTCTGTCTCGACACCGGCCACCTTTACTACTCGGGGATGGATCCCGAGACATGGCTGCGCCGTCACGCGGCGCGGCTCGACTACGTGCATTTCAAGGATATCGACGCGGCCGTGTACGACGCGGTGATGGGCGAACACATCGCCTTCTTCGCGGCGTGCGCGCGTGGCGTGATGTGCCCGATCGGCACCGGCGTGCTCGACTACCGCGCGATCCGTCGCGCGCTCGACGACATCGGCTATGCGGGATACATCACGATCGAACAGGAGCGCGATCCGCGCAATGCCGGCACGAGCCTGCGCGACGTCGCGGCGAGCCGCGAGTTTCTCGCATCGGCCGGGTTCGCGTAATCGGCCGTCGGCCCGACCCTCTGCACACACTTTGAACACCTGAACACGGACAGGAACACGACAATCATGATCGACGGACAGATTCTGCTCGGACATTCGATTCCCTGGGGCATGGTCGGCGGCGGGCTCGGCAGCCAGATCGGCTACAGCCACCGGTCGGCCGCATTGCGAGACGGCAGCTTCCAGCTCGTTGCCGGCGCATTCGACATCGATGCCGAACGCGGGCGGCAATTCGGCGTGAAGCTCGGTGTCGACGCCGGGCGCTGCTATCCCGACTACCGGACGATGTTCGACGCCGAGGCGAAGCGTGCCGACGGCATCCGCGCGGTGTCGATCGCGACGCCGAACAACACGCACTTCGAAATTTGTCGCGCGGCGCTGAACGCGGGGCTGCACGTCGTCTGCGAAAAGCCGCTGTGCTTCACGACCGAGGAGGCCGAGGCGCTGCAGCGGCTGTCGGTCGAGAAGAACCGCATCGTCGGCGTCGCGTACGGCTATTCCGGACACCAGATGATCGAGCAGGCGCGCGAAATGATCGCGCGCGGCGATCTCGGCGAGATCCGCATCGTGCAGATGCAGTTCGCGCACGGCTTTCACAGCGAGGGCGTCGAAGCCGCGAGCGCCGCCGCGCGCTGGCGCGTCGACCCGAAGTTCGCGGGGCCGAGCTACGTGCTCGGCGACATCGGCACGCATCCGCTGTACATCTCCGAAGTGATGGCGCCGGAACTGCGGATCAAACGGCTGATGTGCTCGCGGCAGAGCTTCGTGAAGAGTCGCGCGCCGCTCGAGGACAACGCGTTCACGATCATGGAATACGACACGGGCGCGATCGGCTACGTGTGGTCGAGCGCGGTGAACGCGGGCTCGATGCACGGGCAGAAGGTGCGCGTGATCGGCTCGAAGGCGAGCGTCGAATGGTGGGACGAACATCCGAACCAGTTGCGCTACGAGATACAGGGGCAGCCCGCGCAGGTGCTCGATCGCGGAATGGGCTATCTGCATCCGCACGCATTGCGCGAGGACCGCATCGGCGCCGGGCATCCGGAAGGGCTGTTCGAAGCGTGGTCGAATCTGTACGCGCGCTTCGCGCTCGCGATGGACGCGGCCGATCGCGGCGACGCGCAGGCGTTGAAGAGCATCCGCTTTCCGGATGTCCATGCGGGCGTCGAAGGCGTGCGGTGGGTCGAGAACTGCGTGCGGTCCGCCGATGCGGGCGGCGTATGGGTCGACTATCGGTGAGCCAGCGGCGGCCGATGCGCGGCGTCGGCCGGCGGCCCAGGGCGGCTGCCGGCGACCCTCGGCGTCACCGTTCGCATCGGCGTCGGTAGACGCCCTAATCTTTACGGCTCGGCGACGGCGTTGGAAAATCGTTTCCATTCCGGCCGTGGAGCGTGTGTAGGTGATGATCGAGCGCGTGGGAGCGAGCGTGCGGCGCGGGCCGTGCCGCAAACGTGATTAAATTCGCCCTTCATGCATGTCCATAGGTGAGTCCCGGGCGCACGCGCAGGCGGCGCGCGGATCGGGGCCGTCAACTTCGCGCTATCCGATGAGTTCATCCGAGAAACCACCCGCCACCGTCGAGGCGTTCCTGCAGCATCTGACGCAGGAGTACGACGGCCTCAGCAATCGCCTGAAGGTGATTGCGCGTCACGTGGAAACGCATCGGGACCAGCTGGGCCTGGAAGGCATCCAGTCGCTCGCGGAGGCGTGCGGCGTGCAGCCGTCGGCCGTCGTCCGGTTCGCGAAGCATTTCGGCTTTTCGGGCTTCTCCGAGATGCAGCGGCTGTTCCGCGAGGGGCTGGCCCAGCAGATCGCGCCGGGCCGCGCGTACAACCTGCGGCTGCGCGACGTGATCGAATCGGGCGAGTCGAGCCTGCAGCCCGAGCAGATCGCCGACGAATTCATCAAGGGCAGCATTGCCGGCATGCAGCAGCTGCGGCAGACGCTCGACCCGCACGCGCTCGCACGGGCCGTCGACCTGCTCGCCGACACGCAGGCGATCTGGATCGCCGGCTCGCGCCGCGCGTTTCCGATCGCCGTGTATCTCGACTATGCGCTGCAGCACACCGACAAGCGCATCGGCCTGTTCAGCGCGCTCGGCAGCATGCATCTCGGCCAGATCCGCTCGGTGCGCGAGGGCGACGTGATGATCGTGATCTCGTTCATGCCGTACGCGGAAGAGACGGTGCAGGTCGCGCAGCAGGCCGTGCAGCGCGGCGCGCGCCTGATCGCGATCACCGACAGCCGGATGAGCCCGCTCGCGCGCGAGGCCGAGGTGACGCTGATGGTGCAGGACAGCGAGACGTTCGGGTTCCGTGCGCTGACCGCGACGATGGGCCTCGCGCAGAGCCTGTTCGTCGCGCTCGCGTACCGGCTCGAGCTGTCGTACCTGCCGACCGCCGACGGCGTACACGGTACGCAGGCCGGCTGACGCCGGCCTTCGATTCGCCGGCCGCCCGCGCATTCCATCGCCGGGCGGCGCGTCGACCCCGCTTACTTCGCGGTCGGCATCGCGAATTCGGCGCCCTTGCCGATGCTCGACGCCCAGCGCTGCATCACCGACTTCTGGCGCGTGTAGAAGCGCACGCCTTCCTCGCCGTACGCGTGCATGTCGCCGAACAGGCTCTTCTTCCAGCCGCCGAAGCCGTGCCAGGCCATCGGCACCGGAATCGGCACGTTGATGCCGACCATGCCGACCTGGATGCGCCGCGCGAATTCGCGCGCGATGCCGCCGTCGCTCGTGAAGCATGCGACGCCGTTGCCGAATTCGTGTGCGTTGATCAGGTCGACCGCTTCCCCGAAGTCCTTCACGCGCACGCAGCCGAGCACCGGCCCGAAGATCTCTTCCTTGTAGATGCGCATGTCGGGGCTCACGTGATCGAACAGCGTGCCGCCGGTGAAGAAGCCTTCCTCGCGGCCCGGCACGCGCAGCCCGCGGCCGTCGACCACCAGTTGCGCGCCTTCGCTGACGCCTTGCTCGATATAACCTTCGATGCGCTTGAGCGCGTCGCCGGTGACGATCGGGCCCATCTCGACTTCCGGCGACATCCCGTCGCCGATCACCAGCTTGCGCGCGCGCTCGGCGACCAACGGCACGATCTTGTCGGCCACGTCGCCGACCAGCACCGCGATGCTGATCGCCATGCAGCGTTCGCCGGCCGAGCCGTACGCGGCGCCGATCAGCGCGTCGACCGCCTGCTCGATGTTCGCGTCCGGCATCACGACGAGATGGTTCTTCGCGCCGCCGAGCGCCTGCACGCGCTTGCCCGACTGCACCGCGCGCTGCTGCACGTAGGCCGCGATCGGCGTCGAGCCGACGAAGCTGACGGCCTGCACGTCCGGGTGGTCGAGGAGCGCATCGACCGCGCCCTTGTCGCCCTGCACGACGTTGAACACGCCGGCGGGCAGGCCTGCCTGCGTGAGCAGGTCCGCGATGAACAGCGCCGCCGACGGGTCGCGTTCGCTCGGCTTCAGCACGAACGTGTTGCCCGTCGCGAGCGCGACCGGGAACATCCAGCACGGCACCATGCACGGGAAGTTGAACGGCGTGATACCCGCGACGACGCCGAGCGGCTGGCGCATCGTCCAGTTGTCGATGCCGGTGCTGACCTGGTCGGTGAAGTCGCCCTTCAGCAGTTGCGGCACGCCGCATGCGAATTCGATGATGTCGATGCCGCGCGCGACTTCGCCCTGCGCATCCGAGAACACCTTGCCGTGCTCGGCCGTGATGATGGCGGCCAGCGTGTCGCGGTGTTCGTTCATCAACTGCAGGAAGCGGTGCAGCACGCGGGCGCGGCGGATCGGCGGCGTGTCGGCCCAGGCCGGGAACGCCGCACGGGCGGACGCGACGGCGCGCTGCACTTCGTCGTCGCCGGCGAGCGCGACGCGGCGCACCGCGCGGCCGAGCGCCGGATTGAAGACGTCCTGGAAGCGGCCGCTGCGGCCGGCGACGGGTGCGCCGTCGATGTAGTGGCCGACGTCGGCGTCGGACGTATAGGCGGGAACCGTGGTCATGCGTGTCTCCTGGGGATGGGAATGGGGATGGACGGAACCTAGTCTAGGCAAAGCGGCGGGCCGGGAGAAGGCCGCGCAGCTTGATTCACTGTTCAGAATTCTGAATAATCGACGGATGAATCAGCAAAATGTCCAGGCGCTCTGGCCGCATATCCACTCGCTGACGGTCCTCGCCGCGGCCGGCAGTTTCACGGCTGCCGCGCAGCGGCTCGGCATCAGCAAGGCCGCGATGAGCCAGCGCATCGCCGATCTCGAGAAGGCGGCCGGCGTGCCGCTCGTGCGGCGCACGACGCGCAGCGTGCGGCTCACCGACGCCGGGCAGACGCTGGTCGACAGCACGCGCGACGCGTTCGAATCGATCGGCCAGCACTTCGCGCGCGTGAAGGAGCTCGCCGGCGAGCCGCGCGGGCTGCTGCGCGTGACGGCGCCGGTCGCGCTCGGGCGCCAGCAGGTCGTGCCGCACCTGCCCGATTTCCTGCGGCAGCACCCGGGCGTGCACATCGAACTCGACCTGTCCGACCGGCTGCATTCGCTGACGCAGGAGGGCTTCGACCTCGCGATCCGCCATACGACGACCGCGCCGCAAACCCACGTCGCGTGGAAGCTGTGCGACACGCGTTCGCTGCTGGTCGCGAGCCGCGACTACCTCGACGCGCGCGGTGCGCCGCGCCACCCGAGCGAACTCGTCGACCACAGCTGCCTGTGCTACCTGCGCGACAACGAACCGGCCGCCTGGAGCTTCGAGCCGGACGGCCGGCGGCGCCAGCGCGTGAGCGTGCCGGTGCGCGGCAGCTTCGCGGCCAACAACAGCGAGGCGATGCGCGAGGCCGCGCTCGGCGGGCTCGGCATCGCGCTGCTGCCGGATTTCAGCGCGCAGCGCGATCTCGACGCCGGCCGGCTCGTCGCGCTGCTGGACGGCTGGCGGCCGTCGGGCGCGTTCGGCGACCACATCTTCGCGCTGCGGCCGTACAGCCCGGTCGTGCCGAGCGCGGTGCGCGCGCTCGTGCGGCACCTGCGCGAGCGGCTCGCGGGCGGGTTCTCGGGCGCCTGACGGGCGCTCGGCGGGCGCTTGGCATGACGAGCGCGTGCCGAGCGCG
The DNA here is from genome assembly GCF_003853505.1 of Burkholderia sp. Bp9015. Taxonomy (NCBI): domain Bacteria; kingdom Pseudomonadati; phylum Pseudomonadota; class Betaproteobacteria; order Burkholderiales; family Burkholderiaceae; genus Burkholderia; species Burkholderia sp. Bp9015. Next base: position 39,012 of record NZ_QTPZ01000036.1, on the reverse strand, counting down.
GGCGCGCCGCGTCGCGCGGCCGGGCCCGGGCCGCGCGGGCAGGGGCGGCCGCGCTGCGGTAAAATCGCCGCTTCCTCCCGCGCCCGTGTGGCGCGTCATTCGAAGGTCGACAGCCGATGCAGATTCACAAGGAAGTGGACGCGCGCGGGCTCAATTGCCCGTTGCCGATCCTGCGCGCCAAGAAAGCGCTCGCCGATATGGAGAGCGGGCAGATCCTCAAGGTGCTCGCGACCGATCCGGGTTCGCAGCGCGATTTCGCCGCGTTCGCGAAGCAGACGGGCAACGAGATCGTCGAAGTGACGACGCAGGACAAGACCTTCGTGTTCCTGATGCGCCGCCGCTGACGGCCCGCATCTCGCGCCCCTTGCGGCGCCCGCTCGCGCACCGCCCGCTGCGGTCCGCCGCGCCAACGGCGCGACACGAGCGCCAGCACAGACCCTCGCCCAGGCGCCTGTTCCATGGGAAAGCGCTTGTCTGACGCCTCTGACAATTCTTAAACCTCGCCGCACGACCGGCTGCGTATACTGACCCGGCCGGTCGTCCGTCTCGGATGGATGCACCGGCCACGGTACGTCATACGAGGCGGGCACGGGGGCCATGCCTGACGCTGCCGTCGTACAAACGGGGAGAGGACATGTCCTTCAGACCAGGGACCATTCGAAGTCCGTCCGCAGCGGAATGCATCGCGCCCGCACGTGCGGCGGGGTTGAGCCGGATCGAGCTCGACCCGCAACGGGATCGCCACGCGCGTGCCGCGCTCGAGGCGTATGCCGATTCGGCGGCGGCCGAGATGCCGTGGCTGGCCGAATCGCTCGACGAACGGCTGCGCGGCGCCGCGCAGGACGACGGCGCGGGCTTCACGTATTGCGGCGCGACGATCGGGCGCGTGTTCGATCTCGCGCAGGCGTGGGCGGCGAGCCAGCCCGACTATGCGGCGCCGGCGTGGGAGCGCGTGCGCAGCCAGCTGGAGCGGATGCTGGGGCAGCCCACGCTGGGGCAGCCCATGCTGGGGCAGCCGGAGGCGCCGCCAGTTGCGCGACGGGAAGGATTATTCGAATAAAGGACCGTAGTCCGCGCAATTTCTTGGCGAATTTCATACTACTATGATGAAATCGCCGGTTCGTCCGTGCCCTGTTTTTGAGATGGGTTGCCGGGGCGCCGTATCGCGCAGGTTGCGCGCTCGGCAAACGACGGCTCGCCGGCCGGTGTCGGACGCCGCGCGCATGCTGTGCGGCGGGATGAGTGCGGGGAGCTGAACTGGACGAATCGATTTCGATTTGCGGGGTGCTATGAGAATTGCTGTACTGGATGATGATCCGGCCCAGACGGATTTCGTCAGTCAAACGCTGACGGCCGCCGGCCACACGTGCTATGCGTTCAAGGAAGGCAAGGCCCTGAAGAAGCGTCTGCAGCGCGAGACGTTCGATCTGCTCGTGCTCGACTGGAACGTGCCAGACATGTCCGGCGAGGAAGTGCTCAAGTGGGTGCGTGCGAACCAGACCGAGCACAGCCTGCCGATCATCTTCATGACGAGCCGCGACGACGAGGCGGGGATCACGCAGATCCTCAACGCCGGCGCGGACGATTACGTGGTCAAGCCCGTGTCGGGTCCGATCCTGCGCGCGCGCATCGGCTCGCTGCTGCGCCGCGCGTATCCGGTCAACGCGGAGGCGACCGTTCGCGAGTTCGACCAGTTCCGCTTCGACGTGAACCTGAAGCAGGCCTATGTCGGCGACAAGGCCGTGAGCCTCACGCAGAAGGAATTCGAGCTCGCGCTGCTGCTGTTCCAGCACCTCGACCGGCCGCTGTCGCGCGCGCACATTCTCGATCTCGTGTGGAAGCAGGCGACCGACATCCCGTCGCGCACGATGGACACGCACATCTCGATGCTGCGCACGAAGCTCGGCCTGCGGCCGGAAAACGGCTATCGCCTCGCGCCGATCTACGGCTACGGCTACCGGCTCGAGCGGGTCGGCCAGGGAGAGCCGGAGTGACCCGGCGCATCACGCAGCGCACGGCGAGCCTGCGCACGGCGGCACTGCATGCGGCGTACGCGGTCGCGTTTGCGTTCGCGGCGCAGCAGGCCGTCGCGCAGCCGAGCGCTGCCGCGGGCAAGATGGTCGTCTACCGCACGCATGCCGGCGACACGCTGTACGACGTCGCCGCGCGCTACCTGCAGGGCCCGGACGACTGGCAGTTGCTGCAACGGATCAACGGCGTGCCTGCGCCGAAACACCTGCAGCCCGACATCGCGCTGAAGCTGCCGGTCGCACGGCTGCGCAAGGAAAAGCTGACCGCGCGCGTCGTCGCGGTGCAGGGCACGGCCGAGCGCGCGTCCGGCGGCGCGTACGCGCCGCTCGTGAACGATGCGACGCTGACCGAGGGCGACCGCGTGCGCACGGGCGCGAACGGTTTCCTGACGCTCGAACTGGCCGACGGCACGCACATGAGCCTGCCGCCCGACAGCCAGCTCGACCTGAAGACCTTGCGCCGCACCGTGCTGACCGGCACGCTCGATCGCGAGTTCGAGCTCACGCGCGGTTCGGTCGACAGCGAGGTCACGCATCTGAAGAAGGGCGACGACCGCTTCCAGATCCGCTCGCCGTCGGTCGTGGCCGGTGTACGCGGCACGCGGTTCCGCGTGAACTACGACGCCGCCGGCAACGCGGCGACGCGTGTCGAGGTGCTCGACGGCACCGTCGGCGTCGCGGGCAAGCAGCAGCCGGCCGACCCGACGCTCGTGCATGCGAACTTCGGCAGCGTCACGACGTCGTCCGGCGCGGTCGGCGCACCCGTGCAGCTGCTGCCGGCGCCCACGCTCACGCATCCGGACAAGGTGCAGGACGAGCCCGACCTCACGTTCGACGTCGCGCCGCTCGAGCATGCGCATGCCTATCACCTGCAACTCGCGCGCGACGCGGGCATGCTCGAACTGTTCAGCGAAACGCGCACGGTCTCGTCGCGCGCGGTGTTCCGCGAGGTGCCGAACGGCACGTACTTCGTCCGGATTTCCGCGATCGACGACAACGGCCTCGAAGGCATGCCGCACATTTACGCGTTCGAGCGGCGCCTGATGGGGCTCGATGCGAGCGCGTCGCCCGGCCCGGATGGCTACGAGTTCCGCTGGGCGCCGAACGACGCGGCCAAGGACGCGCGTTATCGGTTCGTGCTGTCGCGCTCGAAGGACCTGCGCGCGCCGGTCGTCGACCAGATGGGCCTGCACGCGCGCCGGATCACGGTCGCCCACCTGCCGCCCGGCGACTACTACTGGGCGGTGACGGTCGAGGAGTTCGAGGGCGGCAAGTTCTATCAGAAGACGAGTCCGGTCAGCGCGTTCACGTTGTCGCGCTGACCGGCGGCGCATGAAAACCGACTCCGTTTCCCCGCGGCGGCGCCTCGGCCGCCGCTTCCTGATCGAGTGGATCGCGATCGGCTGCCTCGGGATCGCGGTGATTCTCGCGTGCGCGCTCGGCCGGTTGTCGTCGAGCGTCGACGGGCTGATCTACGACCGGCTGCTGATGCTGCGCAGCCTGCCGCTGTCGCCCGACGTCGTCGTCGTCGACATCGACAACCAGAGCGTGTCCGCACTCGGCCGCTGGCCGTGGCCGCGCAGCGTGCACGCGCGGCTGCTCGACACGCTGGCGCGTGCGCAGCCGGCCGCGGTCGTCTACGACGTGCTGTTTACCGAGCAGTCGCCGGAGGATCGCGCGTTCGCCGACGCCATGGCCCGTGTGCCGACCTTCCTGCCCGTCTTGCTGAGCCCCGAACAGGCGGACGGCACGCGCACCGTCGATCCGCCGGTGGCGGAGTTGTCGGCGCGCACGATGGGGCTCGGCCACATCAATCTCGAAGTCGATCCCGACGGCATCGTGCGTAGCGTCGCGCTGTTCGAAAGCGACGGCCGCGTGCGCTGGCCGCAGCTGATGGTGCCCGTCTACCGTGCGATCCAGGCCGGCCGGCTGCATCCGGTCGGCGGCACGCCCGGCGCGCAAGCGCACGACCTGTCGCGCGACGCGACCGGCGACGGCCGCTACCTGATTCCGTTCAGCCGCAACACGCCCGCGTATCCGACGCTGTCGTTCGACGACGTGCTCGAAGGGCGCGTGAAACCCGACGCGCTGCGCGGCAAGATCGTCGTCGTCGGCGTGACGGCGTCGGGCCTCTACGACCGCTTCGCGACGCCGGTGTCGGGCGACTTCGGTCCGCTCGCCGGCGTGTACATCCATGCGAACGTGCTCGACATGCTGACGACCGGCAGCGCGATCCTGCCTGCGTCGCGTGCCGGACTCTTCGCCGCATCGCTGCTGCCGCTCGCCGTGCTGCTGGGCGGCTTCCTGATGCTGTCGCCATGGCGTGCGCTGCTGCTGACGCTGAGCCTGGCCGCGCTGGCCGTCGTCGCGAGCCTGGCGCTGCTGTTCGAGGCGCGCATGTGGCTGTCGCCCGCGCCGGCCATCTTCGGGCTGGTCGCCGTCTACCCGATCTGGAACTGGCGGCGCCTGGAAATGACGATGTCGTACCTGCGCCGCGAGCTGCAGCGGCTCGCCGACGAGCCGCACCTGCTGCCCGAGGCGCCGCGCACGCGCAGCGTCGGCGGCGACGTGCTCGAACGGCAGATGGCGCTGATGGCGCAGGCCGCGCAGCGCGTGCAGGACATGAAGCGTTTCGTGTGGGACAGCCTCGACAGCATGCCGGAGCCGATCTTCGTCACCGACCTGGCCGGCACCGTGCTGATCGCGAACCATGCGGCGAAGCGCTACGGTTCGCGGCTCGCGCTGCCGGTGCCGGAAGGGCGGCCGCTGCGCGCCGCGCTCGGCGAGCTGACCTTCATGAAGACCGTCGACGGCAACGCCGAACACGACGTCACGATCCGCGCACACTGGCCGGCCGCGCTCGATCCGACGCTCGGGGCTGAAGACGAAGCGATGGCGCGCGGCATCGAGGTGCGCGATCGCGACGGGCTCGACCATCTGTTACGCTACGCCCCGTGTACGAACGCGCAGGGCCGCGTGACGGGCTGGATCGCCGGTCTCGTCGACGTGACCGAGCTGCACGCGGCCGAGCGGCAGCGCGAGGAGGCGCTGCACCTGCTGTCGCACGACATGCGCTCGCCGCAGTCGTCGATCCTCGCGCTCGTCGAGATCGAGCGCGATCGCGTCGAAACCGACGCGATGCGCGGGCTGCTCGCGCGGATCGAGCGCTATGCGCACCGTGCGCTGTCGCTCGCCGACGAGTTCGTGCAGCTGGCGCGCGCGGAGTCGCAGGCTTACCAGCTCGAACCGACGAGCCTGGTCGACGTGCTGATCGACGCGAGCGACGAAGTCTGGCCGCAGGCGCAGGCAAAGCGCATCCGCATCGAGACCGACGTCGGGACCGACATGTGCTGGACGCGCGCCGACCGCTCACTGATCACGCGCGCGTTCGTCAACCTGCTGAACAACGCAGTCAAATACAGTCCGTCCGACACGGTGATCGCGTGTACGCTGACGGTCGAGCATGCATCGAAGCGGATCTTCTGTACGATTCGCGATCAGGGGTACGGCATCGCGCCGGAAGATCTGCAGCATCTGTTCGAGCGTTTCAAGCGGTTCCATGCCGGCGAGCGGCCCGAAATCTCGGGTTCCGGGCTCGGCATGGCATTCGTGAAGACGGTCGTCACGCGCCACGGCGGCAGCGTGACGGTCGACAGCGAAGTGGGTGTCGGCACCGCGGTGACGGTGTCGCTGCCCGCGATCGACGAGCCGTCCGCCTGACAGGGCCGGGCACGACGGCAGGCATTTGGGGGAAGTCATGAGAAAGGAATGGGCAGCGGCCGCGCTGGCGGCGTCGCTGTTGACGGGTTGCGCCGGCGTCACGACCGGCGTGAGCGCGCTCGGGCAGCCGAATGCGTTCGCATCCGGTGCGCACGGCTACGATTTCGTTCGCACGGCCGCTCAGGTCGACGATGCCGAATACCGGCAGATCGAGACGCTCGTGCGCGACGAGCTCGCGCATCGCGGCTTCGACGCGCAGCCTGGCCAGGCCGCGCGCTACCGGCTGTCGATCGCGTATGCGACGCAGCCGGCGTCGGTCGCGGCGACGGCCGACCGGTGCGGCGCGGCAAGCAGCGCGTGCGTGACCGTCGACGGACCGGCGCCGTTCGCACTGCCGTTCGCGGGCAAGGTGTACCGCCACGTGCTGACGCTGCGTTTCGTCGATGCGACGACGGGCGCCGACGTCTATCGCGTGTCGGCGTCGCTGCGCGATCGCGATGCGCTCACGCAGCAGGCCGCGCCGACGCTCGTGAAGAGCGCGCTCGCGAAGCTGCCGTTCGAGCAGGGCGACGGCTGGCTCGTGAAGACGAAAAAAGACGACGCGGGCGCAATGCCGGGCGTCGTCTCGGTGAAGCCGGCCGCTACGCGCTGACGCGCCGGCCGTGAGGCGAGGGCGGCCCGCCGGGGAGGCGAGGCCGGCCCGTGCCGCGTTCAGGCAGCCGGTTGCCCGTTGCCGCGCGCACGCAGGTATGCGTCGAACTCGGTGCCGACTTCCGGGTGGCGCAGCGCGAACTCGACCGTCGCCTTCAGGTAGCCGAGCTTGCTGCCGCAGTCATAGCGCGTGCCCTGGTACTTGTAGGCCAGCACCTGTTCGTCGGCGAGCAGCGCCTGGATCGCGTCGGTGAGCTGCAACTCGCCGCCCGCGCCCGGCTTCAGCGCACGCAGGTGTTCGAAGATCCGCGGCTTCAGGATGTAGCGGCCGACCACGCCGAGGTTCGACGGTGCGACTTCCGGCTCCGGTTTCTCGACGATCGCCGACATCTTGACGATCGACTCTTCCCACTCCTTGCCGTCGACGATGCCGTACGACTTCGTCTCCGACGGCGGGATCTCTTCCACGCCGATCACCGAGCTGTGATAGTGATCGAACACGTCGACCATCTGCTTCATCACGGGCGGGTTGCCGTCGAGCAGGTCGTCGGCGAGGATCACCGCGAACGGGTTGTCGGCGACGAGCTTCTCCGCGCACAGCACCGCATGGCCGAGGCCGAGCGCTTCCGGCTGGCGCACGTAGAAGCAGTCGACATGGCTCGGCTTGATGCTGCGCACGAGCTCGAGCAGCTTTTCCTTGCCGCGCGCCTCGAGTTCGGCCTCGACCTCGTACGACTTGTCGAAGTGATCCTCGATCGCGCGCTTGCTGCGCCCGGTCACGAAGATCATCTCGGTGATGCCCGCGGCGATCGCTTCCTCGACTGCGTACTGGATCAGCGGCTTGTCGACGACGGGCAGCATTTCCTTCGGGCTCGCCTTCGTTGCCGGGAGGAACCGCGTGCCGAGACCGGCAACGGGGAATACCGCCTTGGTGACTTTCAACATGATCGAACCTTTATTTCTGTAATCGACTTGTCAGACAGCCTATGTTCACGTTCCGATTATAGTGAACGCAAACGACCTTACCGTTTGTTACGCAGGCAACCGATCGAGCTGAGCGCGCAGTTTTTCCAGCGTGCTCTGGAATTCGGCGACGCGCTTCTGCTCCTGCTCGACCACGGCCGGCGGGGCTTTCGCGACGAACGCCTCGTTGCCGAGCTTCGCATTGCACTTCGCGATCTCGCCCGTCAGGCGCGCGATTTCCTTCGACAGGCGCTCGCGTTCGGCCGCGACGTCGATTTCCACCTTCAGCACCAGCTTGTTCGGGCCCACGATCGCGATCGGCGCGCCGTGCGCTTCCTTGTCGAGGGTCGCTTCGTCGGCCAGGATCTGCACTTCCGACAGGCGCGCGAGCGCCTGCACGTACGGGGCGAACGAGCGCAGGCGCTCGACATCGCCGGCCGCGAGCAGCGGCACCTTGGTCGCCGGCGACAGGTTCATCTCGCCGCGCAGGTTGCGGCACGCGTCGACGATCGCCTTCAGGTCGGCCGCCCATTGTTCGGACGCCTCGTCGATCTTCTGCAGGTTCGCGACCGGATACGCCTGCGTCATCAGCGACGCTTCGCCCTCGGCCTTGCCTTGCGGATAACGGCCGGCGAGCGGCGCGACCTTCTGCCAGAGCGCTTCGGTGATGAACGGGATGATCGGGTGCGCGAGGCGCAGCACCGTTTCCAGCACGCGCAGCAGCGTGCGGCGCGTCGCGCGCTGCTGTTCCGGCGTGCCGTTCTGGATCTGCACCTTCGCGAGTTCGAGGTACCAGTCGCAGTACTCGTCCCACACGAACTTGTAGATGCTGGTCGCGATGTTGTCGAAGCGGTAATCGGCGAAGCCCTTCGCGATGTCGGCCTCGGTGCGCTGCAGGAGCGACACGATCCAGCGGTCGGCCGCCGAGAAGTCGAGGTAGCCGCCGGGGCCGCAGTCGCCCGCGCCGCACACTTCCGGCTTGTCGGTGCCGCAGTCGTGGCCTTCGCAGTTCATCAGCACGAAGCGCGTCGCGTTCCACAGCTTGTTGCAGAAGTTGCGATAGCCTTCGCAGCGCGCGAGGTCGAAGTTCACGTTGCGGCCGAGCGTCGCCATCGACGCCATCGTGAAGCGCAGCGCGTCGGTGCCGAACGCGGCGATGCCGTCCGGGAATTCCTTGCGCGTCTTCTTCTCGATTGTCGCGGCCTGCTTCGGGTTCATCAGGCCGGTCGTGCGCTTCGCGACCAGCGTTTCGAGGTCGATGCCGTCGACGATGTCGATCGGGTCGAGCGTGTTGCCCTTGCTCTTCGACATCTTCTGGCCTTCCGCGTCGCGCACGAGGCCGTGCACGTAGACGGTGTGGAACGGCACCTTGCCGGTGAAGTGCGTCGTCATCATCACCATCCGGGCGACCCAGAAGAAGATGATGTCGAAGCCGGTGACGAGCACCGACGACGGCAGGAAGTGCTGGAGTTCAGGCGTTTCGTTCGGCCAGCCGAGCGACGAGAACGGCACGAGCGCCGACGAGAACCACGTGTCGAGCACGTCCTCGTCGCGCTTCAGCGCGCCGGTGTAGCCCTTCGCGGCGGCCTGCGCGCGCGCCTCTTGCTCGTCGCGCGCGACGAACACCTCGCCGTTCTCGCCGTACCAGGCGGGAATCTGGTGGCCCCACCAGAGCTGGCGCGAGATGCACCAGTCCTGGATGTTCTCGAGCCACTGGTAGTAGGTGGTCGTCCAGTTTTCCGGCACGAACTTGATCTGGCCGCTGCGCACGACGTCGAGCGACGTTTCGGTGATCGACTTGCCCGGGTTGAACGTGCCTTCCGGCGCCGGCTTCGTCATCGCGACGAACCACTGGTCGGTCAGCATCGGCTCGATCACGACGCCCGTGCGGTCGCCGCGCGGCACCATCAGCTTGTGCGGCTTCACGGAGTCGAGGAAGCCCTCCGCATCGAGGTCGGCGACGATCGCACGGCGCGCGTCGAAGCGGTCGAGGCCGCGATACTGCTCGGGGCCGTTGTCATTGATCTTCGCGTCGAGCGTCAGGATCTCGATCGGCGCGAGGTTGTGGCGCAGGCCGACCTGGTAGTCGTTGAAGTCGTGCGCGGGCGTGACCTTCACGACGCCCGTGCCGAACTCGCGGTCGACGTAGTCGTCGGCGATCACCGGGATCTCGCGGCCCGTCAGCGGCAGCGTGACGAGCTTGCCGATCAGGTGCGCGTAGCGCTCGTCTTCCGGGTGGACCATCAGCGCGACGTCGCCGAGCATCGTTTCCGGACGCGTGGTCGCGACGGTCAGCGAGCCCGAACCGTCGACGAGCGGGTAGCGGATGTGCCACAGGTGGCCGTTTTCCTCCTCGCTCGCGACTTCGAGATCCGACACCGCGGTGAGCAGCACCGGATCCCAGTTCACGAGGCGCTTGCCGCGGTAGATCAGGCCCTGTTCGTAGAGCGTGACGAACACGTCGCGCACGGCGGCCGACATCTTGTCGTCCATCGTGAAATATTCGCGCGACCAGTCGGTCGACGCGCCGAGGCGGCGCACCTGGCCCGTGATCGTCGAGCCGGACTGCTGCTTCCACTCCCACACGCGCTCGACGAACTTCTCGCGGCCGAGGTCATGGCGCGATACGCCCTGCGCGTCGAGCTGGCGCTCGACGACGATCTGGGTCGCGATCCCCGCGTGGTCGGTGCCGGGCACCCACAGCGTGTTCTCGCCGAGCATCCGGTGGTAGCGGGCGAGGCCGTCCATGATCGTCTGGTTGAACGCGTGGCCCATGTGCAGCGTGCCGGTGACGTTCGGCGGCGGCAGCTGGATCGCGAAATCGGGACGCGCCGGGTCGAATGCCGGGGCGGCATAGCCGCGTTTTTCCCACTCCGGCCCCCATTGGGACTCGATGGTGTGGGGCTCGAAACTCTTCGCAAGCGTGCTGTCGCTCATGGTTGGAAATCTGCCGAAAAATGCGTGAATTGGATGCCGAATCTGACAATTATAAATGGATGCACATCGGCCAGCCATCGCTTGCCCGCGCGGGCGGGTCGCAAGGGGCGTGCAGCACGGGCGACGGCCCGCGGCACAACGGATCGGAAACGGCACCGCGCGGCCGACTTATAATGGCGGGTCCGCATTTTTCTCGCACGTCCGCTGCCGCTCCATGCCCGATCTGCTCGCCAATCTGAACCCTGAACAATACGCCGCCGTCACGCTGCCGAACGAACCGGCGCTGATCCTCGCGGGGGCGGGCAGCGGCAAGACCCGCGTGCTGATCACGCGTATCGCGTGGCTGATCCAGCAGGGCTACGCATCGCCGGCCACCGTGCTCGCCGTCACCTTCACGAACAAGGCCGCGCGCGAGATGATGGCGCGGCTGTCGGCGATGATGCCGATCGACACGCGCGGGATGTGGATCGGCACGTTCCACGGGCTGTGCAACCGGATGCTGCGCACGCACTGGCGCGACGCCGGCCTGCCGCAGACCTTCCAGATCCTCGACACGGCCGACCAGCTGTCGGCGATCAAGCGGCTGATGAAGGCGGCGAACGTCGACGACGAGAAATACCCGCCGAAGAACGTCCAGTACTTCATCAACAACGCGAAGGAGCAGGGGCTGCGGCCCGACAAGGTCGACGCGTCCGACAACTTCAACCGCAAGTTCGTCGAGCTGTACCAGGCGTACGACCAGCAGTGCCAGCGCGAGGGCGTCGTCGATTTCCCCGAGCTGCTGCTGCGCTGCTACGAGCTGCTCGCGTACAACGCGCCGCTGCGCGCGCACTACCAGGCGCGTTTCAGGCACATCCTCGTCGACGAGTTCCAGGACACCAACAAGCTGCAGTACGCGTGGCTCAAGATGCTCGCGGGCGGCGAGAACGCGATCTTCGCGGTCGGCGACGACGACCAGTCGATCTACGCGTTCCGCGGCGCGAACGTCGGCAACATGCGCGACTTCGAAGACGAATTCCGCGTGCGCAACCTGATCAAGCTCGAGCAGAACTACCGGTCGCACGGCAACATCCTCGATGCGGCGAACCAGCTGATCTCGAACAACGCGCATCGCCTCGGCAAGAACCTGCGCACCGACGCCGGCCATGGCGAGCCCGTGCGCGTGTACGAGGCGAGCACCGATGCGCAGGAAGCCGGCTGGATCGTCGAGGAGATCCGCTCGCTGATCAACACCGGGATGTCGCGCAGCGAGGTGGCCGTCCTGTATCGCAGCAACGCGCAGTCGCGCGCGATCGAGCACACGCTGATGACGTCGGGCATTCCGTATCGCGTGTACGGCGGCCTGCGCTTCTTCGAGCGCCAGGAAGTGAAGCACGCGCTCGCGTACCTGCGGCTGATCGACAATCCGAACGACGACACCGCGTTCGTGCGCGTCGTGAATTTCCCGACGCGCGGGATCGGCGCGCGCTCGATCGAGCAGCTCGCGGACGCCGCGCGCCTGTACGACTGCTCGATGGCCGCCGCGATTCCGTACGTGACCGGCAAGGCCGGCACGAGCCTCGGCGCGTTCGCAACGCTGATCGCGAAGATGCGCGCCGAGACGCAGCAGATGAGCCTGCCTGAGACGGTCGAATACGTCGTGCGCGCGAGCGGCCTCGCCGATTTCTACCAGGGCGAGCGCGAAGGCCAGGACCGCCTCGAGAACCTGCAGGAACTGGTGAACGCGGCCACCGCGTTCGTCAGCGAGGAAGGCTACGGGCTCGACGCACCGGCCCGCTCGATTCCGCTGCGCGCGGGTGCGATCGCGGCGCCGGAGCTCGGCGTGGACGCAGGCGATCCGTCGGTCGACGTGCTCGACCCGGCGCCGCTCGGCGACCCCGCGCAGAATCCCGACACGATGACGCCGCTCGCGGGTTTCCTGTCGCACGCATCGCTGGAGGCCGGCGACAACCAGGCACAGGCCGGTCAGGACGCGGTGCAGCTGATGACGGTGCACGCGGCGAAGGGCCTCGAATTCTCGGCCGTGTTCATCACCGGCCTCGAGGAAGGGCTGTTCCCGCACGAGAACAGCGTGCTCGAATCGGACGGCCTCGAGGAAGAGCGCCGGCTGATGTACGTCGCGATCACGCGCGCGAAGGAGCGGCTCTACCTGTCGTTCGCGCAGAGCCGGATGCTGCACGGCCAGACGCGCTACAACGTGCGCTCGCGCTTCTTCGACGAACTGCCGGAGCACGTGCTGAAGTGGCTCACGCCGAAGGTCGAGGCCGGCTCGCGCTGGGGCGGCCGCTCGGACAACGCCGGCTGGGGGCGCGACTGGTTCGCGCGGCCGGGCGGCGGCAGCCGCGAGCAGGTGGTCGACGCGGCGGTCACCGCGCCGCTGCCGGCCTTCGCGAACAAGCAGCGCGCGGCCGACACCGGGTTCCGCGTCGGCCAGCAGGTCTTCCATACCAAGTTCGGCGAGGGCACGGTCACCGCGCTCGAAGGCAACGGCGCCGATGCGAAGGCGCAGGTGAAGTTCAAGCGGCACGGCGAGAAGTGGCTCGCGCTGGCGGTCGCGAAACTGCAGGCGGTGGAATGATGAGCATCGACATGGTTGAAACGGTATCGACGCGTCCGCTCGGCATTCTGGCCGCGCTGCCCGAGGAGCTCGGCGACCTGATCGCCGCGATGCGCGCCGACGGCGTGATGAAGACGATCACGCTCGGCCGCCGCGATTACCACGTCGGCACCGTGCACGGCGCGGCCTGCGTCGTCACGCTCGCGCGGGTCGGCAAGGTCGCGGCCTCCGCCACCGTCAGTGCGCTGATCCATGTGTTCGGCGTGTCCGGCGTCGTGTTCACCGGTGTCGCCGGTGGCGTGTCGCGCACGGTGCGTATCGGCGACGTCGTCGTCGCCGATACGCTGCTGCAGCACGATCTCGATGCGTCGCCGCTGTTTCCGCGCTACGAGGTGCCGCTGCTCGGCATCACGCGGTTCACGACCGACGCGGCGCTGACGGCCCGCCTGAAGGCCGCGTGCACGCTGTTCGTCGCCGAGGAGGGCGCGCAGTTCGCCGCGCGTTTCGGGCTCGCCGGCGGGACGCTGCATGGCGGGCTGATCATCAGCGGCGACCGCTTCGTGTCGAGCGAGCGGGAAGTCGTCGCGCTGCGCGACGCGCTGCCGGACGCGCTCGCGGTCGAGATGGAAGGCGCGGCGATCGCGCAGGTATGCGCCGAACACGACGTGCCGTTCGCCATCGTGCGCACGATCTCCGATACGGCCGACGATCACGCGACGCAGTCGTTCTCGCACTTCCTGTCGGCGATCGCGAGCAGCTATTCGTCCGGCATCCTCAAGCGGTTCCTGACGTTGCATGCGACGGAGAATGGTGCAGCCATCGTGTAGCCAAGTATGTCGGGCACGGGCACTGCGATGACGACGAGGCCGTGATGGCTTGAGCTTTCGCGGCTGCCGGGGTGTCGTAGCAGCGGGGACGACAGCGTGCTGCACGCAGTCGTATCAAAAAATAACGAAAATGAGAGGCCCCGAATGCCTGTCGACCCAATTCAATGCGCTTCGCAGGTTCCTGAAGTCGCAGAGCGGCGGCACGATTCCGGGCACCGGGATGAAGTACTACGGTCGAGTGATCGTCCAATGAAAGTGCTTGTCCGCCTGCTTGCAGCGATCGTCTTGACGATCCCGGTCTATCTCGGCCTGGCGAATTCCCCGCTGGATGAATGGTTTCAAAGCGGGGCGGGGTGGCGAGCGTTCGAGCCGCTGTTCCGCGTGTTCGAAACGCTCGGTGTTCACGGCCAGGGCGACATCCTGATCAGCACCATGCTCGGCGTCAGCTTCGTGATCGCGATCGCGCTCGTCTGGCTGGGTGCGCGAATGTTCGGTCGCGGCACACGAGAACCCCGGCACTGATAACCGCTCGACGAAACGTTTCGCAAAGTTGTTGAGCCAACGGCCGCGGCACCCAAGCCGCGGCCGTTTCGTCACGCCTTCTTGCGCCGGCTGCTTTCGAGGTTCGGCAGGAACACCGTCAGCACGCCGATCAGCGGCAGGAACGAGCACACCTTGTAGACGAACGTGATGCTCGTCGCGTCGGCGAGCTGGCCGAGCACGGCGGCGCCCACGCCGCCCAGGCCGAACGCGAAGCCGAAGAACAGACCCGCGACCATCCCGACCTTGCCGGGCATCAGCTCCGTCGCATAGACGAGGATCGCGGCGAACGCCGACGCCAGCACGACGCCGATGATCACGCTCAGCACGCTCGTCCAGAACAGGTTCGCGTACGGCAGCAGCAGCGTGAACGGCGCGACGCCGAGGATCGACACCCAGATCACGTACTTGCGGCCGATCCGGTCGCCGACCGGCCCGCCGATCAGCGTGCCGGCCGCGACCGCCGCGAGGAACACGAACAGGTGGATCTGCGCGGCCTGCACCGACAGGTGGAACTTGTCGATCAGGTAGAACGTGAAATAGCTGTTGATGCTCGCGAGATAGAAGTACTTCGAGAACACCAGCAGCACCAGCACGCCGATCGCGGCGAGCACGCGGCCCGGCGACAGCGTCGGATGGCCGGCCGGCGCCGCCTTCTTCTTCATCGACGGATGCTTCTTGTACCAGTGGCCGATCTGCGTGAGCACGACCATCGCGACGAGCGCGGCCGCCGAGAACCACGCGATGCTGTGCTGGCCGTGCGGGATGATCACGAGCGCGGCGAGCAGCGGCCCGAGTGCCGAACCGGCGTTGCCGCCGACCTGGAACAGCGACTGCGCGAGCCCGTGCTGGCCGCCCGACGCCATCCGCGCGACGCGCGACGATTCCGGATGGAACACCGACGAGCCGCAGCCGACCAGCGCCGCCGCCGCCAGCAGCGTCGCGAAGTTCGGCGCGGCCGACATCAGCAGCAGCCCCGCGAGCGTGAAGCCCATCCCGACCGGCAGCGAATACGGCTTCGGCCGCTTGTCCGTATACAGGCCGACGAGCGGCTGCAGCAGCGACGCGGTGATCTGGTAGGTCAGCGTGATCAGGCCGATCTGCGCGAACGACAGCGCGAACTGGCTCTTGAGCATCGGATAGATCGCGAGGATCAACGACTGGATCATGTCGTTGAGCATGTGCGAGAAGCTGATCGCGCCGAGCACCGGGTAGACGGTACGCGGGGCGCGTGGAGCAGACGGCTGGGCGGCGGCGGTGCCGGCGCCCGTATCGAGGCTGGTTTCCATGTGAGCTGAGCGAGTTGAGGTGACGGGACGCGCTCTGATGGGGATCGGCGCGTTCGAATCGTTGTTGCGTCAAAGAAGTCTAATGTGGCGTATCGAGAATGTCCGGCCAAGTTTTGTCGCGATTCGGACATTGCTACGACGATTCGACCCATTGCCCCCTTTTTTGGCCGGGTATAACGCTGCGGCGTGTCCGCCTTTCGTCGCGCCGCGCGGGACCGGATCGGTGTTTGTCCGGACTCAAGGCGTGCCGATCGAGGCCGTAGAAGACGCAACGACAACACAGGCGCGCCGCGCCCGGCACAGGCCACGAGCCGGACGGGTGCAGGACGCGCGGCATGACGGGCCATTGCGGGAATGCCGGCCGCCGGAACCGACCTTTCCGGCGGCACGATCAATACGGGGAAATATCGATGAAAGCAGCTTCATTGCATCCGCGGCCGGTTGCGGCCACAGCCGCGGCCGACGCAGCCGCCAGGCCCGCCTCGCGGCACGCGCGCGCAGCCCGGCGCGAACGCCGGACGTGGACCGTCAAGGCGACGCTGCGCGCCGCGTTCGCGATCCTGCTGGCCGGCACGCTCGCGATCGGCGTGTTCTCGCTGTGGCAGATCAGCCGGCTGAACGCGTCGATTGCGTCGGTCTACGAGCAGGGGCACGTCGCGAGCCGGGCGGCGGAGGAAGTGCGCGCCGAGGTGCTGCGCGCGAGCCGCGCGCAGAAGATGCTGCTGACCGCCACCACTGCGAAGGAACGCGACGACCTGGGCGCCGAAGTCGGCGCGGGGCTCGCGTCGATCGGCCAGGCGCTCGCGACGCTGCAGCATTACGCGGATCCGGCCGATGCGGACGATTCCGCGCGACTGCGCGCATTCTCGCTGGCGGTCGGCACGTGGAGCGGCCATCTGCGCGATTTCGTCGCGCTCGTGCAGGCGCAGCCGCTCGACCTGTCGCAGATGAACTGGCAGGTCGGCACGCAGGACGTGTCGCTGCTGGTCGAGACCGGCAAGCTCGAGAAGCTCGTCGCGATGCTCGTGAAGACGCGCGGCGCGAAGTCGAAGGCGACGCTCGATGCATCCGCAACGATCTTCTCGTCGTCGTTCGCGATGATCGCGGCGATGACGGCCGCGCTGATCGTGCTGGCGATCGCGATCGCCGAGCGGGTCGTGCGCCGCCTCGCGTCGCAGCTCGGCGGCGAGCCCGCGGAGGCGAAGGCGATCGCCGCCGACATCGCGCGCGGCGACCTGACGCGGCCGATTCCGCTCGGCCGGCACGACCGCGACAGCATGGTGCGCGCGCTGTCCGACATGCAGTCCGGGCTTGCGGCGACCGTCGGCGAGATCGCCGTCAGCGCCGAGGCGATCGCTGCCGCATCCGGCGAGATCTCGACCGGCAACCTCGACCTGTCGCGGCGCACCGAGCAGCAGGCCGTCGCGCTCGAGCGCACCGCGGCCAGCATGGAAGAGCTCACGTCGACCGTGCGGCAGAACGCCGAGAACGCGCGTCAGGCGAGCGCGCTCGCGGCCAATGCGTCGGCCGTCGCGGAGGCGGGCGGCGAAGTCGTCGGTCGCGTGGTCGCGACGATGAGCGAGATCGACGACAGCGCGAAGAACATTCGCGACATCATCGGCACGATCGAGGGGATCGCGTTCCAGACCAACATTCTCGCGTTGAACGCGGCGGTCGAGGCGGCGCGCGCGGGTGAGCAGGGGCGCGGTTTTTCGGTGGTCGCGGGCGAGGTGCGGCTGCTCGCGCAGCGCGCGGCGACCGCGGCGAAGGAGATCCGTACGCTGATCGGCGCGTCGGTCGAGCGCGTCGCGAACGGCGCGGCGCTCGCGCACGATGCGGGCCGCACGATGGACGACGTGGTGCGGGCGGTCAAGCGCGTGACCGACATCATCGGCGAGATCTCGGCGGCGTCGGACGAGCAGAGCGCCGGGATCGACGAGATCGGCCGCGCGGTCACGCAGATGGATGCCGGCACGCAGCAGAACGCCGCGCTCGTCGAGCAGGCGGCCGCCGCGGCGAATGCGCTCGACGAACAGGCGCAGGCGCTCAAGTCGCTGGTCGGACGCTTTCGCATCGCGGCGTAGGCGTCCGGCCGTCGGCGCTTACGACTTCTTCCGCTGGTCCGGATCGATGATGACCGTGCAGGTCGTGCCCGCCGACAGCACCACGTCGGCCGGCACCTCGTCGATGCGGATGCGCACCGGCACGCGCTGCGCGAGGCGCACCCAGTTGAAGGTCGGGTTCACGTCCGCGACGAGGTCGCGGCTTTGCGGGTTGTCGCGATCGTAGATGCCGCGCGAAATGCTCTCGACGTGGCCCTTCATCACGCCGCCGCTCATCAGCCGCATCTCGGCCGGCGCGCCGACCTTCACGCGCGGCAGCTTGGTTTCCTCGAAGTAGCCGTAGACCCAGAACGAATGGCTGTCGACGATCGCGAGCTTCGCCTGGCCGGCCACCGCGTAGTTGCCCTTGAACGTCTGCAGGTTCGTGATGTAGCCGTCGACCGGTGCGACCACGCGCGTGCGTTCGAGGTTGAGCTTCGCGGCGTCGAGCGCGGCGATCGCCTGCTGGTACTGCGCATCGGCGCTCGACGCGCTGTGCGCCGCGTTCTCGCGGTTTTCCTTCGACACGACGAGCGCGTCGAGGTCGGCACGACGGGCCGCGTCGTCGCGGCGCATCTGCAGTTCCGCGCGGCGGGCGGCGACGGCCGCCTGCGCCTGCTCGACCGCGATCTGGTAGTGCGACGGGTCGATCTGCATGATCAGGTCGCCCTTTTTCACGAGCTGGTTGTCATGCACGGGCAGCTCGACGATCGCGCCCGACACGTCCGGTGCGACGTTGACGATTTCGGCACGGACGCGCCCGTCGCGCGTCCAGGGATCGTCCATGTAGTGCACCCACAGCGAGCGCCCGATCAGGATCGCGACGAGAAGGATAATGGCGGTCGCGACGAAGCCGAAGAGTTTTCTGAGAATCATGATGGTTCGGAATCAACGGTAAACGGCAAGACTCAGTCCGCCGCAAATGCAGACGAGAAGGCACGCGCGGAACAGCGACGGGTGCCAGACGAGACGGTAGAGGCCCGTGTAGGCGAGCAGGCGGTCGACGGCCCAGGTCGCAAGCGCGCCCAGGACGAACATCAGGACCACCGTGGGCATGTAGGCATCGAGAATGGCGATTTCACGCGGCATCATGACGAGGCTCCTTGTTGGGGACGCACGGGGCGGTTGCGGTTGAGCGGCTCGAGCGGCGATTCCGGATCGAGCAGCGCCGTGCGTACGAAATGCAGATGGCTCAGGATGCGCTGCAGCCGGTGGCGCTCCTCGCGCGACGGCGTGAACGCATCGAGCGTTTGCCGGGTCGCGTCGATCGCGGCGTTGACCGCGGCGAGCGCCGCGTCGAAGCGCGCCGCGTCCGGCTTGCGGAACAGCGCGGACAGCGCGGCGCGCAGCGTCTCGATCGCGCGGCGCCACGGTGTCGTCGGCGCATAGCGCGGGTCGGACGGCAGCGTCGCCAGCTCCGCGCGCAGGTCGAGCGCGGCATTGCCCGTTTCCAGCACCGCGAACATCCAGCGCAGCGCGTCGCGCTGCACGTCGGGCTGGTCGGCCGACAGCGTGTGCGCCTGGTACATCAGGTCGCGCGCGCCGCTCTCGAAGCGCGTGCGCAAGCCGGCGAGCCGTGCGTGGCACGCCGCGACCACCTGGTGGCGCAGGTCGGCGAACAGCCGCTTCTTGTGCCACGGCGCGGTCGGCGGGAACAGCACCGCGAACGCGATCGCCGAGACGAGCATCGACAGCACTAGCGCGAGCGCGTCGTTCATGAAGCTCGTCGGGTCGTAGTGCGTAATGTTGTCGGGGCCGGCGAGGAAGCTGAAGAAGATCAGATAGCCCATCCCGTAGCCGGCGAGCTTCGGCTTCAGCGTCATGAAGATGCCGATCGCGAGCAGCGGCGCGAGGGCCACGCACAGCAGCGGGAAGCCGTCGATGTGCGGGTAGATGCCGAACGTCAGCAGGAAGCCCGTGCAGACGGCCAGCGCGGTGCCCATGCCCATCTGTGCGGACATCGCGGTCGGGCGCGGCGTCGACGACGCGAGCGCGCAGGTGGCCGCCGCCGTCAGCGTCAGCGTCACGCCGCTCGGCCACGCGGTCGCGATCCAGAACGCGCCGAGCACGAGGATCACGGTCGCGGTGCGAATCGCGGCGATCACCATCGCCGTCAGGTTGGTGCGCGGCTCGTAGCGCTCGATCCAGCGCTCGCGCTCGTGCGTCGCGGTCGACAGCGACGCGTAGGTCGCCGCGTATTCGTGCAGGTCCGTGATGAAGCGGTACAGCAGCTCGGTGGCCGTGTCGAAGTCGAGCAGCGGGAAATCCGGCTGCGTCTCGAGCGCGGCGCGCGTCGCGCGGATGCGGCGCGGCAGCGCGTCGCGCCACGCGAGCAACTGTTCGGCGGCGAGCGCGGCGTCGGCCGACGAGCGCACCGGCTCGCCGTTGCGCGTCAGAAGCGGCGCGATTTCGCGGAAGTACGGCTCGATCGCATCGATCGCGGCCTGCGCGCCGGCCGCGCGCAGTCGGTTCATCAACTGGTGCAGCGCGTGGAAGCGGCTCGATACGCTCATGAACTCGCTGTTCAGGCGCGCGAGACGGCCGCTGCGCATCCGCGTGTCCGGATCCTCGAACACGGCCATGCTGCGCGCCGCTTCGAAGCCGACCACGTCCGCGACGAAGCGCGTATGGATGGTTTCGATGTGCGCGCGGTCGAGCTGGCCCGACAGTGCCGCCGCGACGTAGTCGACGAAGCTGCTGAAGCGCTTGCGCACCGTCGTGCGCATCTGCTCGCCGGTGTACTGCGGAAACACCAGCGCGCTGACGACGCCTGCCGACACGATCCCGACCATGATCTCGGCGACCCGCGTCATCGCGCTCATGAACGCGCCGTCGGGGTGTTGCGATGCCGGCAGCCCGATCAGCGCGGTCGTGTAACCGGCGAGCAGGAAGCCGTAGCTGCGGAAATTGCGGTTGCGCGCGGCGCCGGCCGTGCACAGCGCGACCCACAGCGCGACGGCCAAGAGGAACAGCTGCGGCTGCTGCGGGAACAGCCCGACGAACGTGAGCGTCGCGATCAGCCCGAAGATCGTGCCGGCGACCCGGTAGAAGCTCTTCGCGAGCACCGCGCCGCTTTGCGGCTGCATCACGATGAACACCGTGGTCATCGCCGTCTTCGGGGCCGGCAGGTCGAGCCGCATCGACACGCCGGTCGCGATGAACGCGGCGAGCAGCGCCTTGAACAGGTAGAGCCACGCGGCGCCGTCGCTGCGGGCCCAGTCGCCGAAGGCGGCGTACCAGGCCGCGAGCGCGCCGCCGGCGTGCGTGGAAGCGGGGGAGGAGGCTGACATGACGGTCGCTCCGCGTTACCGTGCGGCCGGCGTGGCGGCTGCACCCGCCGAACCGGCCGTCGCGACCTGCGCGGGGCGGGCGACGGCCGCGGCGGGCTTCGCGCCCGATGCGGCTGCCGGCGCGGCGGCACCCGCGGCGGACGCGTCGCGCGGCGGATGGCCGCCCCGCACGTCCGCATCCGTCTGCGTCTCCGTCTCGACGCCGCCGCCGAGCGCGGCCATCAACTGCGCGTGTGCGGCGAGGCGTTCCGCGTCGATGCGGGCCGCCGTTTCCTGTGCGCGCAGCAGCTGCTGTTGCGCGACCAGCACGTTCACGTAATCGGTCAGCCCGCGGCGGAAGCCTTCGCGCGACAGCTGGTAACTGCGGTCGTTGGCGGCCACCGAGCGCGCGGCGTCCTTCTTCTGCGTGTCGAGCGAGCGGATCCGCACGACCTGGTCGGCGATGTCCTTGAGCGCGCCGACGACCGTCTGGTTGTAGCGTTCGACCGCCTGGTCGTAGCCGGCGTCGGCCGCGCCGAGTTGCGCGCGCAGCCGGCCGCCTTCGAAGATCGGCAGCGACAGCGCTGGGCCGGCCGTCCAGCCGCCATTCATCGCGCGCAGGAAGTCGGTGAACGGCGCGGTCACGCCGAAGCCGCCGACCGTCGCGAGCAGATCGATATTCGGGTAGAACGCGGCTTTCGCGACATCGATGCCGCGAGCCTGCGCGTCGACCGTCCAGCGGGCCGCGACGACGTCCGGGCGGCGCCCGAGCAGGTCGGCCGGCAGCGCGGACGGCAGGCCGGCCGGCGCATCGAGCGACAGGCTCGGCCGCTTGATCGCGTCGCCGGCGCCCGGGCCCTTGCCCGCGAGCGCGGCGAGCTGGTGGCGCGCGAGCTGGATCGCTTCTTCGTAGCTGTCGATCTGGCGCTCGTAGTCGGGCAGCGTCGATTCGGCCTGGCTGACTTCGAGCTGCGTGCCGAGGCCGGCCTGCAGGCGCTTGCGCGCGAGATCGGCCAGCGAGCGCTGGCGTTCGAACGTTTCGTGCGCAAGGTCGAGCAGCGCGTAGTTCATCGACATGCCGACATACGCGCGCACGACGTTGACCTCGAGCTCGAGCTTCGCCGCCCGTGCGTCGGCCGCGGTCGCATGCGCGGTGTCGAGCGCGCGCTCGGTCGCGTTCTTGTCCTTGCCCCACAGGTCGAGGTGGTACGACAGGCCGAGCGTGCCGGTGTTGTTCCAGGTGTCGGTATCGGCGAGCGGCCCCGGGCCGTAGTAGACGTTGTCCGGCCAGTGCTGGCGCATCAGCGACAGATTGCCGTTGATCTGCGGCAGTTCCGCCGAGCGCGCCACGCGCGCCATCGCCTGCGCTTCGCGCACGCGCGCCTCGGCGGCCGCCAGGCTCGGGTTGCCGGCCTGCGCGGCGGCAATCCACGCATCGAGCTGCGGATCGCGGTACGCGCGCCACCAGTCGGACGCGGGCCAGCCTGCATCGTGGTCCGCCGCGCGGATCGCGGCGCCGGCGTCGAGCGTGTTCGCTTCGATGCGGGCGGACTGCGGCTTGTTGTCGCCCATGCTCGCGCATCCGGCCATTATTAATGAGACTGCAAGAACCGCCAGTGCCAGCGTCCCTTTTGTTGCCGGAGACCGCACGATTTTCTCCCTTTCGGATATAGATGAGTCGGATGCGATTATATTTTTCAGTGATTCCTGAATAAATGGACAACGGTGCAAGTCATTTTTACGAATCCTGAGATAATATTTGTTGGCCCCTGTGCAACAATCCCTCCGGATTCATACGGGTAATGGGATGGATACGTTACAAAACATGCGGGTCTTCGTCCGCGTGGTCGACGCGGGCAGCTTTACCGCGGCCGCCCAGCAGATGAATTCGACCACCGCCTATGCATCGCGCGCCGTGTCGGATCTCGAGGCGCACCTGCGCACGCGCCTCCTGAACCGGACGACACGCCGGATCGCGCTGACCGAAGCGGGCGAGCGCTACCTGCAGCGCTGCGAGCAGATCCTCGCGTACGTCGACCAGGCCGAAGCCGAAGCGGGCGACGCGCACGCGCGGCCGTCGGGCAAGCTGAAGGTGCATTGCTTCACGAGCCTCGGGCAGCACTACCTCGTGCCGGCCATCGCGCGCTATCGGCAGCGCTATCCGGACGTGCACGTCGAGCTGACGCTCGCGCAGCGGATGCCCGACCTGCTCGACGAGGGGTACGACGTCGCGATCGTGGTCGGCCGCGACCTGCCGGATTCGGGGCTCGTGTCGCAGCGGCTCGGCGAGAGCTACAGCGTCGTGTGCGCGTCGCCGGGCTATATCGACGCTCACGGCGTGCCGCAGACCCCGGCCGATCTCGAGCAGCACGTCTGTCTCGGGATGGTCGCGCCGGGCTTTCACTTCGACGAATGGTCGCTGTCGGGGCCGCGCGGCGACGAGGTGGTTCCGGTCACGGCGCCGCCGTTCCGCGTGAACGTCGCCGAGGCGCTCGCGGTGGCCGTGCGGGAAGGGATGGGAATCGGCGGGTTGCCGCTCTATTCGGCGATCGGCGGGCTGCGCAGCGGACACATCGTGCGCGTGATGCCCGAATACCGGTCGCACGTGATGAACATCTACGCGTTGTATCCGTCGCGCCAGTACCTCGACGCGAAAATCCGCACCTGGGTCGATTTCCTGCGCGACGAGCTGCCGGCCACGCTGGAAGCCGACGAGGCCGCGCTCGCGCAGTTCACGGCTGCGACATGAGCGCGCGGTCGAGTGCAATCTGACGAGATTTGTCCTTCACGCAACATTTTTTTACCAACGGACCGCGGACAGTTTGATACTGTTTCAATCATCGAGATTTGGAACTGCCCACACCCGGAGTCGCAATGGATACGCAACTGATGATCGGCCTTGGAGTTTTGCTTGGTGCGGCTGCTGCCGCCGCGGCGACGCGCGATCTGCTGCGCGCGATGAAGGCGCGGGTGAAGCCGGTGCCGGTGCGGGTGCGCCCGTCGTCGAACGGCTCGCGCCGCGCCGATCGCTGATCGGGCGGCCTTTCAGCTCGGGTAGGGCCGCATCACGCGGCCCGATGGCGTGGCGCTCAGCCGAGCTCGACCACCTTGTCCCACGCAAACGCGGGATTCTCCAGTTCGCCGGTGCGCCGGCGGATATAGCCGCGCGGGTTGCACACCACGCGCGTGCCGCTGTCGGTCACGTAATCGAATGAAGTATGCGTGTGGCCGTGGATCCACAGGTCCACGGGCGGCCGCACGAGTTCCGCCATGTCCGTGACGAATCCCGCCGACGCCAGGTCTTCCGCATAACGCTCCGCCAGCGAGGGCAGGTGCGGCGCATGATGCGTGACGACGATCGTGCGGCCCGCGAACGGTGTCGCGAGCCGTGCTTCCAGCCACGCGCGGCCTTGCCGGTGCAGCGCGATCGCGTCGGCCGGCGTGAAATCCCGCTCCGGGGCTGCCGCCGCATGCACGGACGCATCGTGCGGCCACGTCACCTGGATCAATCCCTTGAAATCGAGCATCACGCGCATGGCCGCGTCGATCGCGCGCGCGACGCTCGCCTGGTCGGCGCCGAACAGCGAGAAATCGGCCCACAGCGTCGTGCCGAGCACGCGAAAGCGCTGCGCCGGATCGACGTACACGCCGTTGTTCAGGTAATGCACGTGGTCGATCGTGTGCGCGGCGTCGCGCATCGCGGTTTCGAGCGCGCCGAATTCCCCGTCGTAGTACTCGTGATTACCCGGCACGTAGATCACCGGCACGTCGGGATCGAACGTCTCCGCGGCCCAGCGCAGGCCTTCCGCGTGATTGTGGATATCGCCGGCTAGCACGACGAGATCCGCGTCGGCATGCGCGATCGTGTCGGGCTGGTTGCATTCGAGATGCAGGTCGGACAGGACGCGGACTCTCATGGGCATCGTTCCGGGACGGGGGCTTCAGTGCAGGACCTTGCCGGGATTCATCAGCCCGCGCGGGTCGAGCGCGGTCTTCAGCGTGCGCATGAGCGCCGTTTCGACCGGCGACTTGTAGCGCTGCGCGTCGTCGATCTTCAGCTGGCCGATCCCGTGCTCCGCGCTGATCGTGCCGTGGTGACGGTGCACGTTGTCGTAGACGATGCGGTTGATCGGCTTCTGGAATGCCGCGAGGAACGCCTTCGGGTCGCCGCCTTCGGGCGTCTGCACGTTGTAGTGCAGGTTGCCGTCGCCGAGATGGCCGAACGTGACCATCCGCGCGCCCGGCGCGGCCTGCTGGATCGCTGCGTCGGTTTCGTCGATGAAGCGCGCGATCGACGAGATCGGCACCGCGATGTCGTGCTTGATGTTGAGACCCTCGTCGGCCTGCGCGAGCGGGATGTGTTCGCGCAGGTCCCAGAACGCGCGCGATTGCGCGAGATTTTCCGCGACGACGGCGTCGACCACGAGCCCGGCCTCGAACGCCTCTTCCATCAGTTTTTCGAACAGCGTGCGCGCATGCGTTTCGCTTTCGTTGTCCGACAGTTCGAGCAGCACCGTCTGCGCATGCGTGCGGTCGAACGGATAGCGCAGTTGCGGATAGTGCTTGCCGACCAGCTGCATGCAGAAGTCGGACATCAGCTCGAAGCCGGTCAGCAGCGGGCCGGCCGCGCGTTGCGCGAGCGCGAGGAAGTCGAGCGCCGCGTGCGGCGACTCGAGCGCGGCCAGCGCCGTGACCTGCGCGGCCGGCAGCGGATGCAGCTTCAGCACGGCGGCCGTGATGATCCCGAGCGTGCCTTCGGCGCCGATGAACAGGTCGCGCAAGTCGTAGCCGGTGTTGTCCTTGCGCAGCCCGCGCAGGCCGTCCCAGATCTCGCCCTGCGGCGTCACGACCTCGAGCCCGAGGCACAGCTCGCGTGCGTTGCCGTAGCGCAGCACCGCGGTGCCGCCCGCGTTGGTCGACAGGTTGCCGCCGATCGTGCAGCTGCCTTCGGCGGCGAGGCTCAGCGCGAACAGCCGGCCGCCTTCGCGGGCGCGCGCCTGCACGTCGGCGAGGATCACGCCGGCGTCGACCGTGATCGTGTTGTTGTGCGGATCGAGGGCCCGCACGCGGTTCAGGCGCGCGAGGCTCAGCACGGCCTGGCTGCCGCTCGCGTCGGGCGTCGCGCCGCCGGCGAGCCCCGTGTTGCCGCCCTGCGGCACGAGCGCGACGCCGTGCGCGTTGGCGAGCCGGACGAGCGCCGCGACTTCCGCCGTATCGGCCGGTTTCAGCACCGCGCACGCGCTGCCCTTGTAGCGGCGGCGCCAGTCGGTCAGGAACGGTTCGGTGTCGTGCGGCTCGGTCAGCACGTAGGTGGCGCCGATCGCGTCTCGGCAGGCGGATACGAAGGCTTCGGAAGAATTCATACGTTCGGTCGCGTAAGGGTCAGGACGCGGCGCGCTGCTGCTTCGCCGCGCGCTTGAACGGCGCGACGTAGGCCAGCGCGGCCACGAAGAAGCCGACGGCGAGCGCGGTCTCGCACCAGCCGAGCGTCGCGGACAATCCGCGGTCGGACATGCCGCGCACGATGCCTTCGGCGAAATAGACGAGGATGAGCATGCTCGCCCACTGCATCGTATAGATGTTACGCCGCCAGACGCCGGGCAGCGCGAGCGCGAGCGGCACGGCCTTGAGCATCAGCGCCGAGCCGCCCGGGCGCAGCGGCGCGAGCCACAGTTCCCACGCGAGCGACAGCGCGATCAGCGCGACGAGGCACGCGGCCGCGGCCAGCGCGTAGCGCGGCCGGGCGGCGACGGGGGGACGGGCGGGGCGGGCAGGCGCGTTCATGCGGCCTCGGCGGCCCGGGCGTCGGCGAGGGCCGCTGCCGCACGCGCGAGCCGCACGCCAAGCGCGGCCGCGAGCGCCTTTTCGTCCGCCGACAGCCCCGCGGGCCCGCTGCGATCGTGCTGCGACACGTGCGACGCGCCGTACGGCGTGCCGCCGGTGCGCGTCGTGCTGAGCGCGGATTCCGTGTACGGGATGCCGACGATCATCATCCCGTGATGCAGCAGCGGCAGCATCATCGACAGCAGCGTCGACTCCTGGCCGCCGTGCAGGCTGCCGGTCGACGTGAACACGCAGGCCGGCTTGCCGGTCAGCGCGCCCGACAGCCATTGCGGCGTCGTGCCGTCGAGGAAATACTTGAGCGAGGCGGCCATGTTGCCGAAGCGGGTCGGCGAGCCGAGCGCGAGGCCCGCGCACTCCTCGAGATCGCGCAACTCCGCATACGGCGGGCCGTCGTCGGGGATATCGGAGGCGGTGGCTTCGCAGACCGTCGAGACGGGCGGCACGGTACGGATGCGGGCCTGCATGCCGGGCACGCTGTCGATGCCGTTCGCGATTGCGAGTGCGAGATCACGCGTGGCGCCGTGGCGGCTGTAATAGAGGACGAGGATGTCTTTCATGGGCGACGGGGCCGCATGCGGCCGCGCGGATGCCCGGTGCAGTCGGCCCCTGCTGGATCGAGCGGCTATTATAGGGGCTGAAGTCGTCGCGCAGCGCGGCGGCGGCGCGCCGTCGGGCGCGCGGCGTCAGCAGAGAAGGAGAAGCCGTTTGCCGAAGTTGAGCGTCGATCTCGACACCCTCAAGCGCCTCGCGCAGTTCGCGGCCCGGCGCAGCGCCGAGGATCGCATCCCGCAAGTGGCGGGCAGCCTCACGTTCACGACGATGCTGGCACTCGTGCCGCTCGTGACGGTCGCGTTTGCGCTGTTTACCGCGTTCCCGATGTTCGCGTCGTTCCAGATCTCGCTGCAGGGGTTCCTCGCGGATCACCTGATGCCCGCGCAGTTCAACGTCCAGATCTTCAAGTACCTGAACCAGTTCGCGTCGAAGGCCAAGGGGCTGACGACGGCCGGCCTGATCGTGCTCGTCGTCACGTCCGTGATGACGATGATGACGATCGAGTCCGCGTTCAACCTGATCTGGCGGGTGCGCAAGCCGCGGCCGTTCGCGCAGCGCGTGCTCGCGTACTGGGCGCTGATCACGCTCGGGCCCTTGCTGTTCGGCGTGAGCCTGTCGATCTCGTCGTACCTGTTTACGCAATCGCTGGCGTTCACCGGCGCCGCGCCGTCGACGTCGATCGTCGAATGGCTGCTCGCGTTCGTGTCGCTGCCGCTGACCGTGCTCGCGTTCACGCTGCTGTACGTGTATCTGCCGAACTGCACGGTCGCATGGCGCGACGCGGTGATCGGCGGGCTGTTCGCGGCCATCGCGTTCGAGCTCGCGAAGCGCGGCTTCGGCTATTACGTGCGGCGCATTCCGACCTATACGGCCGTCTACGGCGCGTTCGCGGCGCTGCCGGTGTTCCTGTTGTGGGTGTATCTGAGCTGGTTCATCGCGCTGCTCGGCGCGATGGTGGCGTCCGCGCTGCCGGCGATCCGCGTCGGCCAGTTCCATCGCATCCACTATGCGGGCAGCGACCTGCTCGACGCGCTCGAATTGCTCGCGCGGCTGGCCGAGGCGCGCGCGGTCGGCAAGGCGGGCTATACGGCGATGCGGCTTGCGGCCATGTTGCGCTGCGACATGGAAACCGCGCAGCGGCTGCTGTCGACGATGGAGGAGCGGGAGTGGATCGCGCGGCTGGACAGCGGCGATCGCGCGCCGTGCTACATCCTGCTGGCGAATCCGGAGCAGCTGACGCTGGCGCAGCTGTTCGACGTCCTTGTGATCGACCGCACCGAACTGACGTACCAGCTGCAGCGACGCAGCAGCCACGTCGAAGGCGCGGCATTGCTCGAGGTGCTGTCGAACGACCGGTTCGAAGTATCGCTTGCGTCGCTGATCGCCGCGCACCGGCTTGCGGGTGCGCCGGCCGCGACCGTGCCCGGGCCGGTGCCCGGCG
This sequence comes from Burkholderia sp. Bp9015, assembly GCF_003853505.1. Classification (NCBI taxonomy): domain Bacteria; kingdom Pseudomonadati; phylum Pseudomonadota; class Betaproteobacteria; order Burkholderiales; family Burkholderiaceae; genus Burkholderia; species Burkholderia sp. Bp9015. The sequence continues at coordinate 10,290 of NZ_QTPZ01000036.1, read as the reverse complement.
GGGCGCCCGACCCGCACGCGCGGCCGCCGAAAACGGCGTGACGCGGTGCCGGGCGGGCCTTACAGCGGAATCTTGCCGGTGCAGATGTCCTTGAACATCACCCAGTCGCCCATCAGGCTGTAGATCGGGTGCCGGAACGTGGCGGGGCGGTTCTTCTCGAAGAAGAAGTGTCCGACCCACGCGAATCCGTAGCCGCACACGACCGCCGCCGGCAGCCACGGCCAGTGGCCCGTCGCGATCGCCATCGCGACGCAGCCGATCACGCCGAGCGAGCCGATGAAGTGCAGCCGGCGCGACGTCAGGTTCTGGTGTTCGTTCAGGTAGTACGGGTAGAAATCGGCGAAGCTGGCGAATTGCTCCGTATGCGTATGTGCCATGGCCGTCTCCTCGGGCCGCCGTCCATGGAGTCATTTTGCGGCGGCCGGCCCGGGTCCGCAAGCGGCGGCCGCCGCGCCGCGCGGGGCTGAGCTTTCCTTTTGACAGGCTTTCCGATAGGATCGAAAAAGGTTTTGCATTCAAGCATGAGGGGACTACGATGCGCGTCAGCGATATTCTGAAAGTGAAGGGCAACACGCTGTTTACGGTGACGCCCGATAAGCCGCTGCGCGAAGCGGTCGATACGATGGCCGAACACGATATCGGTTCGCTCGTCGTGATGGAGTACGGTGATCTCGTCGGGATGCTGACGTTCCGCGAGATCATCCTGCGCCTGCACGTGAACGGCGGCGCGATCGGCGACGTGCAGGTGCGCAAGGTGATGGACGAGCCGCTTACGTGCACGCCGGAAACCGACGTCAACGAAGTGCGCCGGATGATGCTCGAGCGCCACGCGCGCTACATGCCGGTGCTCGACAAGAAGGTGCTGATGGGCGTCATTTCGTTCTACGACGTCGCGAAGACGGTCGTCGAGGCGCAGAGCTTCGAGAACCGGATGCTGAAGGCGTACATCCGCGACTGGCCGGAATCGGAAGCCGAAGCGCAGAAGCCGTGAATCGCGTCGCGCCCGGTGCCATGACGCGCGGGCGCTGCCATTCGGCGTACGGCGGCGCAGGTTCAGCCTGCGCCGCCGTTTTTTCGACAACAACCCAAGGTCCGCGCAGCTTCGCCCAGACGATTCGCGCGTATTCCGCATGAGCGATCACACGCAAGTCTCTTCCGCGTCGCGCGGCGATCGGCGCGCCCACGCGTCGCAGTTCGACCTGTTGCGCCAGCGCCGTTTCGCGCCGTTCTTCACGACCCAGTTCCTGGGCGCGCTGAACGACAACGTGTTCAAGATCGGCTTCACGTCGCTCGTCACCTATCACACCGCGCGCTTTTCCGGCGTCGACGCGAAGACGGCCGCGTTCCTGATCTCCGCGATCTTCATCCTGCCGTTCGTGCTGTTCTCGGCCACCTCCGGCCAGATCGCCGACAAATACGACAAGGCGACGCTCACGCGCTTCGTGAAGTCCTTCGAGATCGTGCTGATGCTGGTCGGCGCGGCCGGTTTCGTCACGCACAGCGCGACGCTGCTGTATCTGTGCACGTTCATGATGGGCATGCACTCGACGCTGTTCGGCCCCGTCAAGTATTCGTACCTGCCGCAGCATCTCGGCGACCACGAACTGGTCGGCGGCAACGGCCTCGTCGAGATGGGCACGTTCATCGCGATCCTGATCGGGACGATCATCGGCGGCGCGGCCGCGGGCATCGAAGGCAGCGGCGAGCGCGTGCTCGCGGTGAGCGTCGTCGTCATCGCGCTCGCGGGGCGGCTCGTCGCGCAGCGCGTGCCGTCGACGCCCGCGCCGCAGCCCGATCTCGTGATCAACTGGAATCCGTTCAGCGAAACGTGGCGCAACCTCGGGCTCGCGCGGCAGAACCGCACCGTGTTCCTGAGCCTGCTCGGCATCTCGTGGCTGTGGTTCGTCGGCGCGACGTTCCTCACGTCGTTCTTCAATTTCGCGAAGGACGTGCTGTCCGCGAGCCCCGACGTCGTCACGGTCCTGCTCGCGACGTTCTCGGTCGGGATCGGCCTCGGCTCGCTGCTCTGCGAGCGGCTGTCGCAGCGGCGCGTCGAGATCGGCCTCGTGCCGCTCGGCTCGATCGGCATCAGCGTGTTCGCGATCGAGCTGTATTTCGCGAGCCGCTCGCTGCCATCGCCCGGGCATCTGCTGTCGGTCGGGGAATTCCTGGGCGGCGCGCGTCACTGGCGCATCCTGGCCGACCTGTTCCTGCTCGCGATGTTCGGCGGCTTCTACAGCGTGCCGCTGTATGCGCTGATCCAGAGCCGCAGCGCGCCGACCCACCGTGCGCGGATCATCGCCGCGAACAACATCCTGAACGCGCTGTTCATGATCCTGTCGGCCCTGATGGCGATGGGGCTGACCAAGGCCGGGGTCGACATCCCCGGCCTGTTCCTCGTCACCGCGCTGCTGAACGTCGTGGTCGCGACGTACATCTACCTGCTCGTCCCCGAGTTCCTGCTGCGTTTCGTCGCGTGGGTGCTGGTGCACACGTTCTACCGGATTCGTCTCGTCCATGCGGAGCGGATCCCGGAAGAGGGCGCGGCCGTGCTCGTATGCAACCACGTGAGCTACGTCGATGCGCTCGTGCTGGCGGCTGCGAGCCCGCGGCCGATCCGGTTCGTGATGGATCACCGGATCTTCAAGGCGCGCTTCGCGAGCTGGGTGTTCCGGCATGCGAAGGCGATTCCGATCGCGCCGCGCCACGAGGATCCCGACATGCTCGCGCGCGCGTACGACGCATGCGAGGCCGCGCTGAAGGACGGCGAACTCGTGTGCATCTTCCCCGAGGGCAAGCTGACCAAGACGGGCGACATCAACACCTTCCACCACGGCATCACCGAGATCCTGGGCCGCACGCCGGCGCCCGTGATCCCGATGGCGCTGCGCGGGCTGTGGGGCAGCTATTTCTCCCGTCATGCCGATGCGCGCATGCCGCGGCCCATCAAGCGCGGCGTGATGAGCCGGCTGACGCTCGCGGTCGGCGAGCCGATCGCGGCCTCGGTCGCGACGCCCGAGGCGTTGCAGGCGGCGGTGACCGAGCTGCGCGGCGCGCGGAAGTAGGCAGGGCGGGCCCCGGCGGCTTCGTATCGGGCAGCGGGCGGCTGCAAACCGGCCGGTTCGACCGGAACGGCGCAGGTCGACGATTCTCGCGCCGGGCCGTCTGCGTGGCCGGCCAGTATGGTCTGAACGGTTCACGCGGCCCGCGGGTCCGGGACGGCTGGCATAATAGCGGTTTACCTCTTTTCTCGACCGGCAAACGATCGGCCTGCCAGCGGCCCCGGCAGCGCATCGGTTTGTCCATTTCTCTTTGGGCGGTTCCATCATGTCCGGCAATACCCTCGGCACGCTTTTCACTGTCACGACCTTCGGCGAATCGCACGGTCCCGCGATCGGCTGCGTGATCGACGGCTGCCCGCCGGGAATGGGGCTGACCGAAGCCGACATCCAGGTCGAGCTCGATCGCCGCAAGCCCGGCACGTCGCGGCACGTGACGCAGCGCCAGGAAGCCGACGAGGTCGAGATCCTTTCCGGCGTGTTCGAAGGCGTGACGACCGGCACGCCGATCGCGCTGCTGATCCGCAACACCGACCAGCGCAGCAAGGATTACGGCAACATCGTCGAGACGTTCCGCCCCGGCCACGCCGACTACACCTACTGGCAGAAATACGGCATCCGCGACTACCGTGGCGGTGGCCGCTCGTCCGCGCGCCTGACCGCGCCGCTCGTCGGCGCGGGCGCGGTCGCGAAGAAGTGGCTGCGCGAGCGCTTCGGCGTCGAAGTGCGCGGCTACATGAGCGGTCTCGGCGAGATCGACGTCCCGTTCGTCGACTGGTCGCACGTCCGCGAGAACCCGTTCTTCTCGCCGAACGCGGCGATCGTTCCGGAGCTGGAAGCCTACATGGACGCGCTGCGCAAGGACGGCGATTCGATCGGTGCGCGCATCGACGTCGTCGCGTCGGGCGTGCCGGTCGGCTGGGGTGAACCGGTATTCGACCGGCTCGACGCGGACATCGCGAAGGCGATGATGAGCATCAACGCGGTGAAGGGCGTCGAGATCGGCGCGGGCTTCGACAGCGTCGCGCAGCGCGGCTCGGTGCACGGCGACGAACTGACGCCGGCCGGTTTCGTCGGCAACCATGCAGGCGGCGTGCTCGGCGGGATTTCGACGGGGCAGGACATCACCGTGTCGATCGCGATCAAGCCGACCTCGAGCATCCGCACGCCGCGCCGTTCGATCACGAAGTCCGGTGAAGAAGCGACCGTCGAAACCTTCGGCCGCCACGACCCGTGCGTCGGCATTCGCGCGACGCCGATCGCCGAGTCGATGCTCGCGCTGGTGCTGATCGACCACGCGCTGCGCCATCGCGCACAGTGCGGCGACGTCGAGACGCCGACGCCGAAGATCGCGGGCAGCGCGACCTGATGCAGCGGAGCCGGCACTCGCCGGTTCGACCGATTTGGCCGATTCGATGCGAAACGGGGCGCCTGCGGCGCCCCGTTTTCATTGGGCCGCCGCATCCGGCGGCGCGGCCGATTCGCGTACCCGCAGCTCCGGCAGTACCGCGCAACCGGGCCCGGCTGCGCCGTTTTCGAGTGCGTCGAGCAACGCGCGGGCGGCCTTGCGGCCGATCGCATCGGTGTCGACCCACATCGTCGTCAGCGCCGGCCGGATTTCGCGAGCCAGCGCGACATCGTCGAACCCGGTGATCGACAGCTGCGAAGGCACGTCGAGGCCCAGTGCCTGGGCCTCGAGCAGGGCGCCGAGCGCGAGTGCGTCGTTGCCGCAGATCACGGCCGTCGGGCGCGTCGCGCCGCTGTCGGCAATCGCGCGCAGGCTCGCCCGCCCGAACGCGATCGTGGCCGCGCCCTCGTGCTGGTGGATCGGCCTGACCGCGAGCCCGCGCGCGGCGAGCGTCTCGTGAATGCCGCGCAGGCGGGCCTGCACGCGGTCGTTGTCGGCCGAAGGCTGCATGATGATCGCGAAATCGCGATGCCCGAGCTCGAGCAGGTGCGTGGTCAGTCGCGCGAATGCCGCGCGGTTGTCGAAGCCGATGCAGCAGTGCGGGCTGTCGTCGCGGTAAGCATAGGTGACGACATACGGCACCCGATGCAGGTCGAGCAGTTCGAATACTTCCGGCGGATAGGCTTCGCCGACCAGCGACACCGCTTCGACGCCGCGCGACAGCATCGCGCGCACCTGCGCGAGCGCTTGCGCCGGATCGTAATTCGAGCAGCCCAGGAACAGGGTGATGCCATGCTCGGCCATGACCGCCTGCATGCCCGCTACCTGCGATGCGAACACCTGGTCGTCGAGCGTCGGAATGATCGCCCCGGTGATGTGGGTGCGCGTGGAGGCGAGTGCGCGGCCGGCTGCGTTGGGAATCCAGTTCAGCGCACGTGCCGCGTCGCGCACGCGCTGCTGCACGTCGGCCGAGACCTTGCCGGGATCGTTGTAGACGCGCGAAACGGTCGCGGTCGACACGCCGGCGAGTTTCGCGACGTCGCCGAGCACCGACCGGCCGCTGCCGCGGCGCGCGCGAGCCGCGCCACCGCCGGATGAAGGCGTACTCATCGGTTATCCCCGGGCGCGGCTGCCCTGCAGGCTCCGCGCGTGGTCAAAAACGCCATCGTTTACCCTCGATTCATCGTGGTCCCGCTTGCAATCCCGGTCTCGCCTGTGAGAATGTAAGCGCTATCTTGATGCTACTCCGTATTATGTCAGACACAGATTTCAACCGCATCGTGAAGTTTTCGTCGACGAAGGCCGATCAGGCCATTTTGTACGTCGAAAATGTAAGCGATTACATTCGATGATGATCCACACCAGACCACCCTGGATCGCTGTCGTCGGCAGCGTCAACGTCGACCTCGTCACGCATGCGCCGCGGCTGCCCGTGCCGGGCGAAACGCTGCTCGGCACCACGTTCCAGACCGTTCACGGCGGCAAGGGGGCGAACCAGGCGGTGGCCGCCGCGCGCCTCGGTGCGTCGGTCGCGATGATCGGCTGCGTCGGCAACGATGCGTTCGGCGCACGTCTGCACGACGCGCTGGCGGCGGAGCGCATCGACGTGACGCATCTGCACCGGATCGACGGCGAGGCAACCGGGGTCGCGACGATCACGGTCGATGCGCACGGCGCGAACAGCATCGTCGTCGTGCCCGGTGCAAACGCGCGCCTCGATGCCGAATTGATCGACCGGGCGCGCGACGCGATCGCCGGCGCGGCGCTGATGGTGTGCCAGCTCGAGGTGCCGATCGAGACCGTCGCGCGCGCCATCGGCAATGCGATCGCGCATCGCACGCCGGTGCTGCTCAATCCGGCGCCGGCCCGGCCGCTGTTCGACGCATTGCTGGCCCGCATCGACTATCTCGTCGTCAACGAAACGGAAGCGGAGTCGCTGACCGGCATTGCCGTCGGCGACGACGCGTCGGCGGTGCGGGCCGCCGACGCGCTGCGCGCGAAGGGTGTCGGCAACGTGCTGGTCACGCTGGGCGCGCGCGGCGTCTGCTGGCGCGGAAGTGCAGGGAGCGGCCGCCATCGGGCGATGGCGGTGGTCGCCGTCGATACGACGGCGGCCGGCGATACCTTCGTCGGCGGCTTCGCGGCCGCCCGGGCGAGCGGCGCGTCGATGGACGACGCGATCGCGTTCGGACAGCGTGCGGCCGCGATCAGCGTCACGCGCCACGGCGCGCAGACGTCGATTCCGACACGCGAGGAAGTGGAGCGTGGGGCCGCATAGATTCCGCGAAGACGGAACAGACCGAGGCCCGGAAACCATTCAGGACATGGAGACAAACGCAATGAACGAGAATCATGCTGTTCCGACTGCGCCGCCACGTATCCGGCGCGGACAACGTATTGCGCTCGCGCTGCTGATGGCGAGCGGGATCGTCAACTATCTCGACCGCGGCACGCTGGCCGTCGCGAGTTCGGCAATCCGGGGCGATCTCGGGCTGTCGCTCTCGCAGATGGGCTTGCTGCTGTCGGCGTTCTCGTGGAGCTACGCGCTGTGCCAGTTCCCGGTCGGCGGACTCGTCGATCGCATCGGGCCGCGCCGGCTGCTCGGCATCGGGCTGATCGTCTGGTCGCTCGCGCAGGCATCGGGCGGCATCGTGTCCACCTTCGGCTGGTTCATCGTCGCGCGCATCGTGCTGGGCATCGGCGAGGCGCCGCAGTTCCCGTCGGCGGCGCGGGTGGTGAGCAACTGGTTTCCGTTGCGCGCGCGCGGTACGCCGACCGGGATCTTCAACGCGGCGTCGCCGCTCGGCACCGCACTCGCGCCATTGCTGCTCGCGGTGCTCGTCGCATCGTTCAACTGGCGCTGGGCATTCGTCGTGACGGGTGCGCTCGGCCTCGTCGTCGCCGTCGTCTGGTTTGCGTTGTACCGCGATCCGGCGCGCGCGCAATTGACCGCGGCGGAACGCGCGTATCTCGATACCGATGCGCAGACGGCCGTCGCGATGCCGAAACTGACCTTCGCCGACTGGCGCAGCCTGTTTTCGCACGGCACGACCTGGGGCATGCTGCTCGGATTCTTCGGTTCCGTGTATCTGAACTGGGTCTACCTGACCTGGCTGCCGGGGTACCTGACGATGGAGCGTCACATGAGCCTCGTGCGCACCGGGTTTGCGGCATCCGTGCCGTTCCTGTGCGGGTTCGTCGGTTCGCTCGTTGCCGGCTGGCTCTCGGATCTGGTGACGCGCCGCAGCCGCTCGCCGGTCGTGAGCCGGCGCAACGCGGTGGTCGTCGCGATGCTCGGGATGGTCGCGTTCACGATTCCGGCCGCGCTCGTGCAGAGCAACACGGTCGCGCTCGCATGCATCTCGGTCGTGATCTTTCTCGCCAATGCGGCGTCGGCATGCTCGTGGGCGCTCGCGACGGCGGCCGCCCCGCCGAGCCGTGTCGCATCGCTCGGCGCGATCCAGAATTTCGGCGGTTTCATCGGCGGTGCGCTCGCGCCGATCCTGACGGGGGTCATCGCGCAGAGGTGGTCGTTCGTGCCCGCGCTGCTGACGGCGGCGGCAATCGCATTCGCCGGCGCGATGGCTTACCTGCTGCTGGTGCGCAAACCGATTCCCGAGCAGTCCGCGAGCGCCGCGCCCGGACCGCTGCCGGCCTGAGTCCGTCGGCTACACCCCCGTATTCACTGAAGGAAGGAGAAACAGATGCAACCACATCGGCAATCGAGCGCAACCATCGAGGGGATCGTACCGGTGATGCTGACGCCGTTCGACGACGCCGGCGCGATCGACTACGCGGGCCTCGAGCGACTCGTCGAATGGTATCTGGCGCACGGCTCGGATGCGCTGTTCGCGGTCGCGCAATCGAGCGAGATGCAATTCCTGAGTCTTGCCGAGCGTGCGGAACTCGCGCGTTTCGTGGTCGAGCGGGTGGCCGGGCGCGTGCCCGTCGTCGCGTCCGGGCACATCAGCGACGATCTGGATGCGCAGGTCGCCGAGCTGCGTGCCGCGGCGGAATCGGGGGCGCAGGGCGTCGTGCTCGTGACCAACCGCCTCGATCCGCAGCGCAAGGGCAGCGCGGCGCTTCTCGACCATCTTCACAAGCTGCTCGCCCGGTTGCCGTCGGATCTGCCGCTCGGTTTGTACGAATGTCCGGCGCCTTATCGGCGACTGCTGTCCGATGACGAACTGCGTGCGTGCATCGACACCGGCCGCTTCGTGATGTTGAAGGACGTGAGCTGCGATCTGGAGACGGTGAAGCGACGCGTCGCACTCGCCGCGGGGTCGCCGCTGAAGATCCTCAATGCGAACGCCGCGATCGCATGGGATGCGATGAAGGCGGGTTCGGCCGGTTTCAACGGCGTGTTCACCAACTTCCATCCCGACCTGTACCGATGGTTGCGCACGCAGGGCGGCTCGGATCCGGCGCTGGCCGACGAGTTGTCGACGTTCCTGGTGCTCTCGGCGGTGTCGGAAGCGCTGGGCTACCCGGCGCTTGCGAAGATCTATCACCAACGGATCGGCACGTTCGGATCGATTCGTTGCCGTGCGATCGACTACGACGTGCGCGAGCGCTTCTGGGCGCTCGACGCGGTGCTCGACAAGATCGTGTCCGGTACCGAGCATTTCCGTCGGCGGATCGCGGCGCGTTAGCGCAGCCGATACGGGCGCGGTGCATGAGTCGCGCGCCCGATGGAGAGCCGGGCGGCGTCGAATGTCGAACGTCGAACCGACGAAAAAAAACGCCGCGCGAGGCGGCGTTCTTCGGCAGTTACATGTTCGGATAATTCGGCCCGCCGCCGCCTTCCGGCGTGACCCACACGATGTTCTGCGTCGGGTCCTTGATGTCGCAGGTCTTGCAGTGCACGCAGTTCTGCGCGTTGATCACGAGGCGGTCGCTGCCGTCGTCGTTCTTCACGAACTCGTACACGGCCGCCGGGCAGAAGCGCGCCTCCGGTCCCGCGTAGGTGCGCAGGTTCACGTTCACCGGCACGCTCGCGTCCTTCAGCGTCAGGTGCGCCGGCTGGTTCTCCTCGTGGTTCGTGTTCGAGATGAACACCGACGACAGCCGGTCGAACGTCAGCTTGCCGTCCGGCTTCGGGTACTCGATCGGCGTGCACTGCGATGCCGGCTTCAGCATCTCGTGGTCCGCATGCTTGTGGTGCAGCGTCCACGGCACGTTGCCGCCCATCAACTTCTGCTCGAGCCCGACCATCAGCGTGCCGAGGTAGAGACCCTTCGCCATCCACTGCTTGAAGTTGCGCGCGCGGTACAGCTCCGTGTACAGCCACGATTGCCTGAAGGCGTCCGGATACGCGTTGAGCTCATCGCTCTGGCGACCGGCCTGCAACGCGTCGAACGCGGCGTCCGCCGCCAGCATGCCGGTCTTGATCGCCGCGTGGCTGCCCTTGATCCGCGATGCGTTCAGGAAGCCCGCGTCGTCGCCGATCAGCGCGCCGCCCGGGAACACCGTCTTCGGCAGCGACAGCAGGCCGCCGGCCGTGATCGCCCGCGCGCCGTACGACACACGCTTGCCGCCTTCCAGGAATGCGCGGATCGACGGGTGCGTCTTGTAGCGCTGGAACTCCTCGAACGGCGACAGGTACGGGTTCGTGTAGCCCAGGCCGACCACGAAGCCGACCACGACCTGGTTGTTGTCCATGTGATACAGGAACGAGCCGCCGTACGTATCGGACTTCAGCGGCCAGCCGGCCGTGTGGATCACGAGGCCCGGCTTGTGCTTCGCCGGATCGATTTCCCACAGTTCCTTGATGCCGATCCCGTACGCCTGCGGATCGGCGTTCGCGTCGAGCTTGAACTTCGA
>NZ_QTPZ01000035.1:0-84846 GCF_003853505.1 Burkholderia sp. Bp9015 | reverse complement strand
CGCGATTGAGCGCACCCATGTCCGAGAACGGATGGATGTGGTGCGCGGCGTCGAGCGCGCGGTATTCGGCGGTCGAGCGTGCCTGCGTCGTGCGCGGTGCGGTGGCCGGCGCGGCCGGCTGGATCCAGGCAGATTCGTTGCGGTACGTCATGTTTCCTCCGTGATTCCGTATTCGGTCGTGTGCACGCTCAGACGTGCAGCAGCAGATGGCGGCGTTCCCACGAACTGATCACGCGGAAGAACGCTTCGTATTCGGTTTCCTTCAGCGCGAAATACGCCTTCAGGAACTTGTGGCCGAGAATCTCGCCGAGCGGCTCGCACGCGGCCATCAGCGTGAGCCCTTCCTCGAGGTTGCGCGGCAGCTGGTACGGCAGCTCGTAGCCGTCGCTGACGAGCGGTTCGGTCGGCTCGAGACGCTGCGTCATGCCGAGATAGCCGGCCGCGAGCGTCGCCGCGAGCGCGAGGTACGGGTTGCAGTCGACGCCCGGAATCCGGTTCTCGATGCGGCGCGCGGCCGGGCCCGAGTGCGGGATGCGGAAGCCGACCGTGCGGTTGTCGTAGCCCCACTGCACGTTGATCGGCGCGGCCATGAAGCGCGACAGCCGGCGATACGAATTGATGTACGGCGCGAAGATCGGCATCAAGGCGGGCGTGTACTTCTGCAGCCCCGCGAGGTAGTTGTAGAACAGCGAGGTCGCGCCGCCCGTTTCCGGCGACGTGAACAGGTTGCGGCCCGTTTCCTCGTCGACGATGCTCTGGTGCACGTGCATCGCCGAGCCCGGCTCGTTTTCCATCGGCTTGGCCATGAAGGTCGAGTACATGTTGTGGCGCAACGCGGCCTCGCGCACCGTGCGCTTGAACAGGAACACCTGGTCGGCCAGCGACAGCGCGTCGCCGTGCATGAAGTTGATCTCCATCTGCGCGGCGCCGACTTCGTGGATCAGCGTGTCGATGTCGAGGTTCTGCGCTTCGCAGTACTCGTAGATGTCCTCGAACAGCGGGTCGAACTCGTTGACCGCCTCGATCGAATACGACTGGCGGCCCGTTTCGGGGCGGCCCGTGCGGCCGACCGGCGGACGCAGCGGCAGGTCCGGGTCCTTGTTCATGTCGACCAGGTAGAACTCGAGCTCCGGCGCGACGACCGGCTTCCAGCCCTTCGCCTTGTAGAGGTCGAGCACGCGGCGCAGCACGTAGCGCGGCGAGATCTCGACCGGCGAGCCGTCGAAGTGCACGCAATCGTGGATCACCTGCGCGGTCGGATCGACGGCCCACGGGATCAGGCGAATGGTCGACGTGTCGGGCACGCACACCATGTCGGGATCGGTCACGCCGGTCAGCGAGCCGTCTTCCGGATAGTCGCCGGTGACGGTCTGCACCATCACGGCCTGCGGCAGCCGCATCGATTCGCCGGACGTGAACTTGTTGCGCGGCGTGATCTTGCCGCGCGCGATGCCGGCCATGTCGGGAATGATCGCTTCGATCTCGGTGATCCGGTGCTGCTTCAGAAAGTCTTCGATGTCTTGCATGTCTGTTCTCGTTATGTGGGTCGGCGCGCTCAGGCGAGCGCGGCGGCGGCCGTGGCACGTGTGCGGGCGTCGCGGCGCGCGCGGCAGGCGTCGCCGAAGGCGCGGAAGATCGCGCTCGACAGCGGGTCATGCGCATGCCGCCATTCCGGGTGCCACTGCACGGCGAGGGCGAAGGCCGGGGCATCGACGACGCTGACGGCCTCGATCAGGCCGTCCGGCGCGACGGCTTCGACGGCGAGGCCGGAACCGAGCTGCGCGATGCCCTGCTTGTGCAGCGAGTTCACGTGCACGTCGTCGCGGCCGCCGGCGAGCGTGTGCAGCACGCCGCCGGGCGTCAGGCGCACGACGTGCGCGGGGCCGTATTGCGTGTCCATCGGCGCGTCGTCGTCCTCGCGGTGATCGGCGAGGCCCGGCACGTCGTGCACGCGCTGATGCAGCGTGCCGCCGCAAACGACGTTCAGCTCCTGGAAGCCGCGGCACACGGCCAGCACGGGCACGCCCGCGACGATCGCCGCGCGCAGCAGCGGCAGCGTCGTCGCGTCGCGCGCGGGATCGTGCTTCGTGCCGGGCGCGCTCGGCTCGCCGCCATACAGGTGCGGCTCGACGTTCGAATAGCTGCCGGTAAACAACAGGCCGTCGACCGTGGCGAGCACGTCGTCGACCGACTGGCGATCGCCGAGCGCGGGCAGCACCATCGCGAGCGCGTGTGCGCCGTCGACGATCGCCGCGACGTACTTGTCGCCGACCGTGTGCGACGCATGTGCGCCGATCTGCGTGAAGTCGGCGGTGATGCCGACGAGGGGTTTCCTTTCCATGACGTCAATCAGTTGTCCGTAGGACCGTTGCGTGCATCACGCGGGAAAACCGCAAAATGCAGGCGCGACACGGCCCCGCAGCCTCGCGAAGCGCGCAAGGCCGCTGGTGAATGGGCGCAACGGGTTCGCATGGCGATCCGCGCTGCGCGCGACGGTCAGGCCATCGTTCGTTTCGTCGTGCCGTGCGACGCGGCAATGGATGCGCGAACGCGTTCCGTCACCGCGCAGACGACGCGGCTGACGAACAGGCAGTTGAAACGAACGACGAGAAAAGGAGGAGAGGCGCTATGGCAGCAGCGACGCGACTTCGTCGGTATCGACGGCCACGAACGCGCGTGCGGAAACGGCGTTGTGACGGCGAACGGAACGACGGGACAGGATGGTGTAGATCGACAGATGCAGCAGGCGAGGACTATGCCAGCCGCAACTGCCATCGGAAGCGGGAGCAGCGCTGCGCAAACTTCGCACATCGCCTCGATCCCACCTCACCAGAGGGCCACGGACTCTCACGATTACACTCGACTGGTTTGTTGAAAGTATTGAACACCTGATCGTTTCGGCGCGCGAGGCGTTTAAAATAATCAAGGTGCCCGGCCTGCGTCATTTACATTGATGGGCATCAATTTTTACGTTGCAGTAACGTTTTTCGGTGCCGATGAATGGCCAATGACGCTGACCTGAGAGCCAGCATATACGAGCCAAAAACGGCGTCAAATGTTTTTTGACGGTCTCGTGTCAGGGCTTTCCCGAGGCACTGCGAACAAAATATTCGTAAATGGAATGACGCGCGGGGTGTTCATTATTTCGAACGCCTTTCAGGGTTTTCCCCGCTGATGTGTGGCATAAAGTGATTAGAATATTCAACGGCTGCTCAACGCTGTCCAACGCGTCGTTTCACTTTTTCACCGCACTTCTATCGTGTCCGAAACCGAATCGATGTCCACCGAAGTCGCCGAGCGCCTGCGTTTCGTGCGCAACAAGCATGGCCTGTCGCAGCGCGAACTCGCGAAGCGGGCCGGCGTGACCAACGGCACGATCTCGCTGATCGAACAGGGGCGCGTGAGCCCGTCGGTCGGCTCGCTGAAGAAACTGCTCGAATGCATCCCGATGAGTCTCGCGGAGTTCTTCACGTTCGAGCTGGTCGAATCGCGCTCGGTCGTGTCGCGACGTGACGAGATGCCGAACCTCGGCAACGACGCGCTCGCGTTTCACCTCGTCGGCGCGGGCGTGAAGGACCGCAACATGTGCATCATGCGCGAGGTCTACCAGCCGCTCGCCGATACGGGGCCCGAGATGCTCGTGCACGCGGGGCACGAGGGTGGCGTGGTCGTGTCGGGTCGGCTCGAGCTCACCGTCGACGGCGCGACCTGGCTGCTCGACCCCGGAGACGGCTACTACTTCGAAAGCCGTTTGCCGCACCGTTTTCGCAATCCCAGCGCGGAACAGCTCTGCGAGGTCGTGTCGGCCAATTCGCCGGCCACCTTCTGACCGCGCATCACCGCATTCGCCACCGCCGGCAGCGTTGCCGTTGCACGGCGTGCCGCAGCGCGAATGCCACAACCGTTGAGGCATCCTGAATGAACAAGTTGACTTTGGCTGACTGGCAGGACAAGGCGGCGTCGCTCGAGATCGAGGGGCGCGCATTCATCGACGGCGCGTCGCGCGACGCGCACGGCGGCAAGACGTTCGACTGCGTGAGCCCGATCGACGGCCGCGTGCTCGCGAAGGTGGCCGATTGCGGCGAGGCCGACGTGAACGCCGCCGTCGCGGCCGCCCGCCGCGCGTTCGACGCCGGCGTGTGGGCCGGACTGAACCCGCGCGCGCGCAAGGCCGTGCTGCTGCGCTGGGCCGCACTGATGCGCGAGCATCTCGACGAACTGTCGCTGCTCGAGACGCTCGACGCCGGCAAGCCGATCGGCGACACGACGACGGTCGACGTGCCGGGCGCCGCGTATTGCGTCGAGTGGTTCGCCGAGGCGATCGACAAGGTCGGCGGCGAAGTCGCGCCGGCCGACCATCATCTCGTCGGCCTCGTCACGCGCGAGCCGGTCGGCGTGGTCGCGGCCGTCGTGCCGTGGAACTTCCCGATCCTGATGGCCGCATGGAAGTTCGGCCCGGCGCTCGCGGCCGGCAACAGCGTCGTGCTGAAACCGTCGGAGAAATCGCCGCTGACCGCGATCCGCGTCGCGCAGCTCGCGTACGAGGCCGGCATCCCGGCCGGCGTGTTCAACGTCGTGCCGGGCGCGGGCGAACCGGGCAAGCTGCTCGCGCTTCATCGCGACGTCGACTGCATCGCGTTCACCGGCTCCACGGCAGTCGGCAAGCTGATCATGCAGTACGCCGCGCAGTCGAACCTGAAGCGCGCATGGCTCGAACTCGGCGGCAAGTCGCCGAACATCGTGCTGCCCGATTGCCCGGATCTCGACCGCGCCGCGCAGGCCGCGGCCGGCGCGATCTTCTACAACATGGGCGAGATGTGCACGGCCGGCTCGCGCCTGCTCGTGCATCGCGACATCAAGGACGCGTTCATCGAGAAGCTGGTCGCGGCCGCGCGTGCGTACGTGCCGGGCAACCCGCTCGATCCGTCGGTATCGATGGGCGCGATCGTCGACGGCATCCAGCTCGAGCGCGTGCTCGGCTACATCGACGCCGGGCGCAAGGAGGGCACGCTCGTCACGGGCGGTGCGCGCGTGAAGGCGGAGACGGGCGGCTTCTACGTCGAGCCGACGGTGTTCGAGGTGAAGCCCGATGCGAAGATCGCGCGCGAGGAGATCTTCGGTCCCGTGCTGTCGGTGATCGTGTTCGACGATGTCGACGAGGCGGTGCGGATCGCGAACGATACCGAGTACGGGCTCGCGGCGGCGGTGTGGACGTCGGACCTGACGACCGCGCACGACGTGTCGCGCCGGCTGCGGGCGGGCACGGTGTGGGTGAACTGCTACGACGAAGGCGGCGACATGAACTTCCCGTTCGGCGGCTACAAGCAGTCGGGCAACGGCCGCGACAAGTCGCTGCATGCGCTCGAGAAGTACACCGAACTGAAGTCGACGCTGATCCGGCTTCGCTGACGCGGCCGGTGTGCGGGCGCGGTGCCGACGGGCGCCACGCCCGTGCTGCGCATGCGCGCGTCAGGCCGTGCGCAGCGCCGGGTGGAAGCCCGCGGCTTCGATGATCGACTGCACGCGTTCGGCGCCTTGCGCCGATTCGACCTTGACCGTCTTCGCGGCCACGTCGATGTCGAGCTTCGCAGCGGGGTCGGCTGCCGTCACGGCACGCGTGATGGCGTTGGCGCAGCCGCCGCAGGTCATGTCCTGGACTTCGAATTCCATCGTGTTCTCCTGGGTTGGGTGGCGATTCACAAACGTCGCCAGCATGAAGCTTGCCATGGTGGGAAGGTCAAGCGATTCGTCGCGTTCGGCATCGCGAAAGCTATTTGTAAAGCAGAAGTCAGACGAATCGTGATGCGCCGATGTACGTCAGTCGGAATTTTTCCCGATTGACGGTCGCGCATTGTCGGCGAAATCTGGCGGAGCCTTGCACGACAAGGTGCGTGTCGCGTCGACGACGCCCGATGCCCATGCCATCAGTAAGGGTACTTCGAGAGGGAAATGCGAATCGATCTTACTATCGGTTCCCCCTCGATATTTCATTTCGTTACCCATATGAATCGCTTCGCTTTCGGTTTCGCACTGGCCCTGCTGGGCGTATCGGCATCGTCCGCCTTCGCTGCCGACGACGTCGTCAACCTGACCCTGAAGGACCACAAGTTCTCGCCCGACGGCGTGACGATTCCGGCCGGCAAGAAGGTGAAGTTCGTCGTGAAGAATCTCGACGCGACGCCCGCGGAATTCGAAAGCGACGATTTCAAGGCAGAGAAGGTCGTGCCGGCCGGCAAGTCGGTCGAGATCCTCGTCGGGCCGCTGAAGGCCGGCACCTACGAGTTCCACGACGAGTATCACGAAGCGCAGTCGAAGACGCACCTGACCGTCAAGTAAGCGGATATCGCCATGCTGTCTACTGCCCTGATCGTCTTTCGTGAAGTGCTCGAGGCCGCGCTGGTGGTCTCGATCGTGATGGCCGCCACGAAGGGCGTGCCGCGGCGCGGCTGGTGGGTCGGCGGCGGGCTCGTCGGCGGCGTGATCGGCGCCGGCCTGATCGCCGCGTTCGCCGACGTGATCTCGCAGTGGGCATCCGGCATGGGGCAGGAAGTCTTCAACGCGGGCGTGATGTTCGTCGCGACGCTGATGCTCGCGTGGCATTGCATCTGGATGAGCCGCCACGGCCGCGAGATGGCGCTGCACATGGGCGAGGTCGGGCGGGCCGTCGCGGCCGGCAGCCGGCCGCTCACGGGGCTCGCGATCGTGGTCGGCGTCGCGGTATTGCGCGAAGGCTCCGAGGCCGTGCTGTTCCTGTACGGCATCGCGGCGGGCGATCCGGGACAGACGCCGCAGATGATCGTCGGCGGGCTGCTCGGCGTGCTGGGTGGCGCCGGGCTCGGCTATGCGATGTATGCGGGCCTGCTGCAGATTCCGCTCAAGCGCCTGTTTTCCGTCACCAATGCGCTGATCGTGCTGCTCGCGGCGGGGATGGCGAGCCAGTGCGTCGGCTTCCTGCTTGCCGCGGGCCTCGTGCCGTCGTGGGGCGACGCGGTCTGGGATACCTCGTGGCTGCTCAAGGAAACGAGCATCGTCGGCAAGGCGCTGCATACGTTGATCGGCTATACCGCGCGTCCGGCGGGGATCCAGATCGCCGCGTACCTGGTCACGCTGGTTGCGATCGTCGTGCTGGCGCGGCTCGTCGGCCGGCCGCGGACGGTCGTGCCGCCGCCGCGGCCCGTCGCCTGAGCGGGCGGGGCCGAATGCAAAAAGGGGCGTCGTGGACGCCCCTTGTTACTTGCGTTGACGGTTCGCGCTCCGTTCAGCGATGGCTGTCGATCCACGCGCGGGCCCATTCGAGCCCCGCTTCGCGCGCTTCGTCCTCGGTATCGAACACGCCGAGCACGCCTGACGCTTCGACGAGCCGGTTGTTCTGCGTGATCGTGCCGCTCGCCGCGAAGCGCTCGGGCTGCAGGATTTCGTCTTGCTGCAGGATCGAATGGCCCCAGATCTGGTAGCCGTGATAGGTCTGCGCTTCCATTATCGCGTCACCTCCGCGGAACGGCGGCTCGCGCCGACACGCAGCACGTTGCCGTCCGGCGTGTATTGCCGTGGGATATCGGAGAATTTGAGTGCGTGCGGCGTGTCGGGCACGGTCGGCTGCATCACGGTGAGCCGGCCCGGCGCGGGCTGCGCGACGGGGCGCGGTGCGGCCGGCGCATCGACCGTCGCGGCGGTCGGTCGATGCGGCGCGGCTTTCACGGCTTGTGCGACGCGGCGCTTGTGCGGCTTGACGGCGACCTTCGGCTGCACGCTCGCGTGCTTTTCCGCGGTCTTGTTGCCGGCGTGCGCGTCGGCGGCCGCGCGCGGGGGCGGCGTACGTGCCGCCGGCACGCGCGCCTCGGGCGGGTTCCAGACTTCGACGTAGTGCTCGGTCGCCCAGCCCGTCGACGCGAAGCTCAGCGCCAGCAATCCGCATCCAAACAGTCTTACCATGGTCTCTCCGTCAGTCTCGCCGGCGCGCCGGACTGCGCTGCGCCGATTGCTTACTCCACCGTCACCGACTTCGCGAGGTTGCGCGGCTTGTCGACGTCGGTGCCGCGCGCGCACGCGGTGTGATATGCGAGCAGCTGCAGCGGCACGACGTGCAGGATCGGCGACAGCTGGCCGTAGTGTTCCGGCATCCGGATCACGTGCAGGCCGTCGTCGTTGACGATCTGCGTGTCGGCATCCGCGAACACGTACAGCTCGCCGCCGCGCGCGCGCACTTCCTGCATGTTCGACTTCAGCTTCTCGAGCAGCGTGTCGTTCGGCGCGACCGTGACGACCGGCATCGCTTCCGTGACGAGCGCGAGCGGGCCGTGCTTCAGTTCGCCGGCCGGATAGGCCTCGGCGTGGATGTACGAGATTTCCTTCAGCTTCAGCGCGCCTTCGAGCGCGATCGGGTAGTGCAGCCCGCGGCCGAGGAACAGCGCGTTTTCCTTGCGCGCGAATTCCTCCGACCACGCGATGATCTGCGGCTCGAGGGCGAGCACGCTGTTCAGCGCGGCCGGCAGGTGGCGCAGCTCCTTCAGGAATTGCGCTTCCTGCGCGGCGTCGACGTGCCCGCGCAGCTTGCCGAGCGTCGCGGCCAGCACGAACAGCGCGACGAGCTGGGTCGTGAACGCCTTGGTCGACGCGACGCCGATCTCGGTGCCCGCGTGCGTCAGGAACTGCATCTCGGTGAGGCGCACCATCGCGCTCGTCGCGACGTTGCACACCGCGAGCGTATGCGTGTGGCCGAGAGACTGCGCGTGCTTGAGCGCGGCGAGCGTGTCGGCCGTCTCTCCCGACTGCGAGATCACCAGCACGAGCTGGCGCGGGTTCGGCACCGATTCGCGATAGCGGTATTCGCTCGCGATCTCGACCTGGGTCGGAATCTTCGCGATCGATTCGAGCCAGTACTTCGCGGTGAGGCCCGAGTAGTAGCTCGTGCCGCACGCGAGGATCAGCAGGCTGTCGATGTCCGCGAACGCGGCGGGCGCCGCGTCGCCGAACAGCGTTGCGTCGAATGCTTCGGTTTGCGGCACCGTGTCGCTGATCGCGCGCGGCTGCTCGAAGATTTCCTTCTGCATGAAGTGGCGATACGGGCCCAGCTCGACCGCGCCGCCGTATGCGCTGACCACGCGGATCTCGCGCTGCGCGAGCGCGCCGTGGCGGTCGACGATCTTCACGCCGTCGAGCGACAGCTCGCACATGTCGCCTTCCTCGAGGAACGTGAAATGGTCGGTGCTGCCGGCCAGCGCCAGTGCGTCGGAGGCGAGGAAGTTCTCGCCGTCGCCGTGGCCGACGACGAGCGGCGAACCCTGGCGCGCGCCGACGACGATGTGCGGCTGGTCCTTGTGGGTCACCGCGATCGCATACGCGCCGTGCAGCTGCTGCACGGCTTCGCGCACGGCCTCGAACAGGTCGCCGCGATACAGGCTGTGCACGAGGTGCGCGATCACTTCGGTGTCGGTCTGCGACACGAATTCGTAGCCCTTCGCGCGCAGCGCGTCGCGCAGCGTCTCGAAGTTCTCGATGATGCCGTTGTGCACCAGCGCGAGCGCGTTCGACGAGAAGATCGGGTGTGCGTTGTGCGTGACGGGCGCACCGTGCGTCGCCCAGCGCGTGTGCGCGACGCCGGTCGTGCCTGCGAGGTGCGATTCCTGCACCTGCGCGTCGAGATCGGCGACGCGCGCGACGCTGCGCGCGCGCTTCGGTGCGTCCGGCTCGAGCACGGCGACGCCGCACGAGTCGTAGCCACGGTATTCGAGGCGCCGCAATCCTTCGATCAGCACCGGAACGATATTACGCTGCGCAACTGCGCCGACAATGCCGCACATGAATGGTCAATCCTGTAAGTCGACGCGGGCGCCGTTCGGGCGCCCGCAAAAGGTTCAGCTCTTCTTCTTGACCGGTCGGACGTAGCCGCTTTTCGCGGTCTGCGTCTTCTCGTTCAATGCGAGGACGCCCTCGGCGACGTCCTTCCAGATCGTCGTGCCGGCCGCGATCGTCACGCCGCGGCCGACGCGCACCGGCGCGACGAGCTGCGTGTCCGAGCCGACGAATACGTCGTCCTCGATCACGGTGCGGAACTTGTTCGCGCCGTCGTAGTTGCAGGTGATCGTGCCGGCGCCGATGTTCACGCGCGCGCCGATGTCGGCGTCGCCGATGTAGGTCAGGTGGTTCGCCTTCGAACCGTGGCCGATCACCGCGTTCTTCACCTCGACGAAGTTGCCGACGTGCGCTTCGTCCGCGAGCTGCGCGCCCGGGCGCAGCCGCGCGTACGGGCCGATCACGGTGTGCGCGCCGAGTTCGGCGCCGTCGATGTGCGTGAACGCGTCGATGCGCGTGCCCGCGCCGATCGACGCGTTGCGGATCACGCAGTTCGCGCCGATCGTCACGTTGTCGGCGAGCGTCACGTTGCCTTCGAACACGCAGTTCACGTCGATCGACACGTCGCGGCCGCACCGGAGCGTGCCGCGCACGTCGAGGCGCGCCGGATCGGCGAGCGTGACGCCGTCGGCGAGCAGCGCATCGGCGACGTTGCGCTGATGGATGCGCTCGAGTTCCGCGAGCTGCGCCTTGCTGTTCACGCCGAGCGTTTCCCAGTCCTCGTCGGGCTGCGCCGTGACGATCTCGAAGCCGGCCTCGATCGCGAGTTCGACGACGTCGGTCAGGTAGTACTCGCCCTGCGCGTTCTCGTTCTTCAGCGCGCCGAGCCACATCGACAGCTGGGCCGTCGGCGTGACGATGATGCCGGTGTTGATCTCGGCGATCTTCAGTTGCTCGGGCGACGCATCCTTCTGCTCGACGATGCGCGTGACGAAGCCGGACGCGTCGCGCACGATGCGGCCGTAGCCGGTCGGATCGTCGAGCGTGACCGTCAGAATCCCGTAGCGGCCCTCGCGCGCGGCGTCGACCAGACGCCGCAGCGTCGACGCGTGGGTGAGCGGCACGTCGCCGTACAGCACCAGCGTCGGTTGCGCGGGATCGAGCAGCGGCAGCGCCTGGCGCACCGCGTGGCCGGTGCCGAGCTGCTCGGCCTGTACCGCGAACTGCACGTCGGGCGCGGCGACGGCGGCCTGGACCTGCTCGGCGCCATGACCGACGACGACGACGAGCCGCGACGGCTGCAGCGTGCGCGCGGTGGCGATGACGTGGGAGAGGAGCGGCCTGCCGGCCAGGGGATGGAGCACTTTCGGCAGCGCGGAACGCATGCGCTTGCCGGTGCCTGCCGCCAAAATCACGATATTCATGGCGCCAGCTTGTCAGAGGAGTTCGTAGCCGTCCATTTTAGCATGCGGCCCCTGGCATTCCGGGCCTGTCGCGACCGGGCGACAGTGCCGGAACAGGGCACGCTGCGCCCCGTTCCGGCGATGTTCGGACCCTGCTTACAGGTCGTCGAACTGGACAATCGAGATCGGTTTCGCGGCACCCGGCACGGCGGTGTCTTCGCCGGACGCGCACGGCTCCTCGTCGAACGCAATGTCGCCCTGCGGATCGGCTTCTCCGGTCGCGCGCAGCGACGCGAACGGGAACTGGGTCGTATCCATCAGGTGCGACGGCACGACGTTCGCGAGCGCGCTGAACATGTTGTCGACGCGGCCCGGAAAGCGCTTGTCCCATTCGCGGATCAGCGCCTTCATTTCCGCGCGCTTCAGGTTCGGCTGGCTGCCGCACAGGTTGCACGGGATGATCGGGAATTCGCGCAGCTCCGCGTATTTCTCGAGATCGGTTTCCTTCACGTACGCGAGCGGGCGGATCACGACGTTCCGGCCGTCGTCCGACTGCAGCTTCGGCGGCATCCCCTTCAGCTTGCCGCCGTAGAACATGTTGAGCAGCAAGGTTTGCAGGATGTCGTCGCGGTGGTGGCCGAGCGCGATCTTGGTCGCGCCGAGCTCGCCCGCCACGCGGTACAGGATCCCGCGGCGCAGCCGCGAGCACAGCGAGCAGGTCGTCTTGCCTTCGGGGACGAGCCGCTTGACGATGCTGTAGGTGTCCTGGTTCTCGATGTGGAACGGCACACCGACCTGCGTCAGGTACTCGGGCAGCACGTGCTCGGGGAAGCCCGGCTGCTTCTGGTCGAGGTTGACCGCGACGATGTCGAAGTCGATCGGCGCGCGTTCGCGCAGGCGCAGCAGCACGTCGAGCATCGCGTAGCTGTCCTTGCCGCCCGACAGGCACACCATCACCTTGTCGCCCTGCTCGATCATGTTGTAGTCGCCGATCGCCTGGCCGACCTGGCGCACGATCCGCTTGAACAGCTTGTTGTTCTCGTACGCTTCCTTCTGCTCGCGGCGCGTCAGCGCGCGGCGACCGGTGTCGGCGACGGTGGCTTCGATGGCGGCGCCATCGGCCGCCGTGTCATTCATGTGGGGGGCGTTCATGCGCGCTCCTCGTCCTTGATGCGAAAGACTTCGACGCCGACGGCGTCGCAGTCCGGATAGGCGTCCGGTTTCTCGGTACAGACGCGTACCGCGCGCACGCTGTCGTGCGCCAGCAGGTTCGCGGCGATCGCGTCGCACAGCGTTTCCTGCAGGTGGATGTGGCCGCGCGCCAGGCACTGCGCGACGCTCTGCTTCATCAGGTCGTAGTCGACGACTTCATGCAGCCGGTCGTCGACGGGGGTGGACAGCGCGAGCGGCACGAACAGGTCGATGTTGATGACGACGCGCTGCTCGCCGCGCTTCTCGTGTTCGAAGGCCCCGATGTTGATGTGCACCTCGTAGTCGCGCAGGTAGAGCCTGCGGCAGTCCGCGAGGCGGGGGTGCAGGAGAGCGGAAAACATGGTCGTCCCAGTCAAATTGGCGTGCGTGCACGCAAAGCGGCGCGGGCGGCGGCGGTCGGGCCGCGCGCTCCGCGCAGTTCAGTCATTCGGGCCGGCGGCGGGCGGCACCAGGTGCTCGCCGCCGTCGACGGTCAGCGTCGCGCCCGTGACGCCGGGCGCGCTCGCGAGATAGCAGGCCGCCGCCGCGATGTCGTTCGCGTGCGGCGCGTGGCCGCGCACGAGCGCCGCGACGCGCACCTTCGGCGCCAGCGCCAGCGCGAGCGCCGAGGTCGCGCGGTTCAGCGCGGCCTGCATCAGCGCGTGCGACAGCTGCGCCGGCGCCGGGTGAAACAGGGCCTGGTCCAGCACGTGGATCGCGCAGGCGCGCAGCGATTCGTCGTCGCGCGCGGCATCGGGCGTCGCGTCGGCGAGCGCGCGGGCCAGCGCGAGCGGCGCCGTCACGTTGCGCGCGAGCGCGCCGGCGAGCGACGCGCCATCCACGGTATGCGCGTCGTCGGTGCCGGCGCAAGCGCTCACGAACACCGCACAGGCGGGCCGGCCGAGTGCCGCGCCGCACGCGGCAACGAGCGCGGCCGCATCGGCTTCCAGGGCCAGATCGGCGTCGAGCACGGCCGCGCGGCGGCCCAGTGCGGCGACTTCGGCGACCAGCGCGTCGCCAGCCGCGCGCGGCGCGCCGGGGCTGCGCTGCAGCGCGACGTCCCAGCCGCGCTGCGCGAATCCGGTCGCGAGCGCACGGCCGAGCGACGCGGCGTCGGCCGCGCTGCCCAGCGCGCCCGCGACGAGCGCGATGCGCGGGGGCGACGTATCGGCTGAAACGGTCATTTACAATGCCGGGATGAACCCGAAAGCTCACGAACCCGCTAGTTTACCTGCTCCCGGCCCTGACGCGCTCGCGCAGTCCGAAACCCTCGCCGCGCAACTGCGCGACGAGATCGCGGCGGCCGGCGGCTGGCTGCCGTTCGACCGCTTCATGGAACGCGCGCTGTACGCGCCCGGCCTCGGCTATTACAGCGGCGGCGCGCGCAAGTTCGGGCGCCGCGCCGACGACGGCAGCGACTTCGTGACGGCCCCCGAGCTGTCGCCGCTGTTCGCGCAGACGCTCGCGAATCCCGTCGCCGACGCGCTCGCGGCGAGCGGCACGCGCCGCGTGATGGAATTCGGCGCGGGCACCGGCAAGCTCGCGGCCGGGCTGCTCGCGGCGCTCGATGCGCTCGGCGTCGAGCTCGACGAATACCTGATCGTCGACCTGTCCGGCGAACTGCGCGAACGGCAGCGCGACACGATCGCGGCGGCTGCGCCGGCGCTTGCGGGAAAAGTACGCTGGCTCGACGCGCTGCCCGAGCGCTTCGACGGCGTCGTGGTCGGCAACGAGGTGCTCGACGCGATGCCGGTGCGCCTCTTTGCGAAGGCGGGCGGCGCGTGGCGCGAGCGCGGCGTCGCGCTCGACGCGCGGCACGCGTTCGTGTTCGACGACCGGCCCGTGGGCGCGGCCGGCCTGCCGCCGGTGCTCGCGACGCTCGACGTCGACGACGGCTACGTGACCGAAACACATGAAGCCGCGCTGGCGTTCACGCGCACCGTGTGCACGATGCTCGGGCGCGGCGCGGTGCTGCTGGTCGACTACGGCTTCCCCGCGCACGAGTACTACCACCCGCAGCGCGACCGCGGCACGCTGATGTGCCACTACCGCCACCACGCGCACGACGACGCATTCCTTTACCCGGGCCTGCAGGACATCACCGCGCACGTCGAATTCACCGGCATCTACGACGCGGGCGTCGCGACCGGCGCGGACCTGCTCGGCTACACGTCGCAGGCGCGTTTCCTGTTGAACGCGGGCATCACCGACGCGCTCGCCGCGATCGATCCGTCCGACATCCACCAGTTCCTGCCGGCCGCGAACGCGGTGCAGAAGCTGATCTCGGAAGCCGAGATGGGCGAGCTGTTCAAGGTGATCGCGTTCTCGCGCGGCATCGACGGCACGCTCGACGCGTTCGCGCGCGGCGACCGCTCGCACGCGCTCTGACGGCGGAGACCGGGATGCTGCGCTGGTTCATGGCGTCGTTCGTTGCGGTGATGATCCTGACGCGCTGCTGGCCGTGGCTCGGCAAGTTCGGCATCGGGCGGATGCCGGGCGACGTCACGCTGACGCTCGGCGGGCGGCGTTATCCGTTCCCGTTCATGTCGACGCTGGTGCTGACGATGCTGGTGTCGCTGGTGGCGCGGCTGCTCTGAGCCGTGCCGAAGACGGCGCGTCGCGGTCCGGCCGCGGCGCGCACGTGACGGGTTCGGCGCGGGGTAGTTCGTGCATGACGGCTCGTGCATTGAAGCTCGCGCATCACAGCTCGATTTCGCCGAGGATCCGGTGCGCGAGCGCCTTCGCCTCGTCGAACGCCTCTTCCTCGCTCGGACTCGTCGTGTGGACGTCGTAGCGCACGTTCTCCGTCTCGTCGCCGTCGTCCCGGGCGAGGATCACGTAGCCCTGGAACTGTCCGTTGGCGGCGTGCTGCGTATGCGCCTTGGCCGTGTAGATGCCCTTCGTGAACGTGTTCGTGTCCATCGTGCCTCTCCCGCAATAGGACACTTCATCGTAGCACTGCGGCGCAGCATGTACAGCGCCGCATATCGGCGACCGATCAGCGCGCCGTCATCATCCCGTCACCCTTCGAGCAGCGCGACGACCTCGTCGAGCGTCGGCGCGTGCGCGCCCGTGTGCCGGCATGCGGCGGCGCCCGCCGCGAGCGCGAACGCGAGATGCTCGCGCCACGACCGCTGCGGCGCGGCCATCAGGCTGAACAGCATGCCGCCGATCGACGCGTCGCCGGCGCCGACGGTGTCGACCACCTCGACGCGCGGCGGGCTGGCCTCGAGCACGTCGCCGTCCGCGTACAGCGTCGCCGCCTGCGCGCCGCGTGTGACGAGCACGGCCGCGCGCGGATTCAGCGCGCGCACCGCCGCGACCGCGTCGGGGCCGTCGCCGCCGAACAGGTGGCGCAGGTCCTCGTCGGAGACCTTGATCAGGTCGGCGAGCGCGGCCATCGTCTCCAGCGTCGGCCGGTACGCGGCCGTCATCAGGTTCCGGTAGTTCGGATCGAAGCTGATCTTCACGCCGCGCGCGTGCAGGTCGGCCGCGAGCGCGACGAGCGTGCCCGCGAGCGGCTCGCGCACCAGGCTGATGCAGCCGAAGTGCGCCCATTTCACGTGAGCGGCCCAGCCGGCCGGCAGCCGCGCCGGGTCGAACGCGAGGTCCGCGCTCGCTTCGCCGATGAAGAAGTACGCGGGCGGCCGCGTCTCGTGGACGATCGCGAGCAGCGGCGCACGCGGGACCCGCTGCAGGAAGCGCAGGTCGAGCCCGGCGGCCTCGCTGGTGCGCCACAGCACGTCGGAGAAGCAGTCCTCGCCGATCGCGCCCGCGAGCGCGCTCGACAGGCCGAGCCGCGCGACCGCGCGCGCGACGTTCCAGCCGGCGCCGCCCGGCACCGAGGTCCACTGCGCGTCGCCTGCGCGCACCATGTCGGTCAGGATGTCGCCCGCCGACACGAAGGCCGGAAAGGTGCCGCCGCTCATTGCGTCGGCTCGCTGCGCGCCGCCCGCGCGAGGGTCGCGAGCACGTCGTAGCACGCGCCCATCGTGTGATAGTCGGTCTTGCCGGCCGGGCTTTTCTCGTCGCTGTACTTGCGGTTGTCGCAGGTGAGGATCCGATACCACGCGCCGTAGCGGTGATCGACGAAATGCGCCCAGCTGTAGCGCCAGATCTCGTCGTACCAATCCCAGAAACGCTCGCTGCCGGTGCGCGCGCCGAGCATCGCGGCCGCTGCGAAGGTCTCCGCCTGCACCCAGAAATACTTGTTGTGGTCGCAGATCGTGAAGTCGGGGCCGAAGCCGTAGCAGAGGCCGCCGTGATCGGCGTCCCATGCGTGCGTGAGCGCCGCGTCGAACAGCTCGGCCGCGCGCGGCACGAGCCAGTCGAGCGGGCGGTGCCGCTCCAGGATCAGGAGCAGCTTCGCCCATTCGGTCTGGTGCCCGGGCTGGAAGCCCCACGGACGGAAGATGTTCGAGCTGTCTTCCTTGTTGTAGTCCCAGTCGACCGACCAGTCCGCGTGGTAGTGCTCCCACACGAGGCCGCCCGACAGCGCGGCCTGGCGCTGCGTGATGTGGGTCGCGAGCTTTTCCGCGCGATCGAGGTAGGTGAGGTGGCCGGTCGCCTCGTATGCCGCGAGCAGCGCTTCCGTCATGTGCATGTTCGCGTTCTGGCCGCGGTACGACGACACGATCCAGTTCGGCGTCGCGTCGTCCGCGTAGAGGCCGGCGGCCGCATCCCAGAAGCGGTGTTCGGCGAGCTCGTAGGTCGACGCGATCAGCGCGCGCGCTTCGTCGATGCCGGCCATCGTCGCGTGCGCGGCGGCCAGCAGCACGAACGCGAGCCCGTAGCAATGGCGCGTGCCGTCGAGCGTCGCGTGCTTCGTGC
This sequence comes from Burkholderia sp. Bp9015, assembly GCF_003853505.1. Lineage (NCBI taxonomy): Bacteria > Pseudomonadati > Pseudomonadota > Betaproteobacteria > Burkholderiales > Burkholderiaceae > Burkholderia > Burkholderia sp. Bp9015. The sequence goes on along the minus strand of NZ_QTPZ01000035.1, from coordinate 67,630 downwards.
CGTCGCGCCAGTCGAGCTCCCAGTCGTAGCCTTGCAGCGCCTCGTCCCAGTGCGCGTCGCGCAGGAAGCGCAGCCCGTGGCGCGCGTAGTCGAGATGGCGCGGATCGCCGAAATGCCGGTACGCCATCGCGTAGTTGAAGACGAACCGGCAACTGCTGACCAGATGCCGCGACGTGCGGTTGTAGACGCTGCCGTCGTCGCGGAAATAGTGGCGGAAGCCGCCCGTCGGGTCGAACGCGTTCGTCGCGTAGAACCGCAGCGTGTCCTCGACGTGCGACAGCAGGAACGACGGATCGCGGAAGCTCGCGACGAACGGTGCCGCTTGCGCGTGGTTGGCCGGCGTGGCCGTGCGGGATTGGGCCGGGGGCATGTTCATGATTCGGTGACCGTGGCGGTATCGAGCGCCGGTGAGCCGGCGGGCTGGCTGCTGGCCCGTACGATCAGCTCGACGGGCAGGGAGATCTCGGTGCGCTCGGGGGCTTCGGCGAGCAGCAGTTCGACGCCGCGGCGGCCGAGCGCTTCCTTGTCGACGGCGAGCGTCGTGAGCGGCGGGTTCGCGTGCGCGGCGGCCGGGATGTCGTCGAAGCCGACGATCGCGATGTCTTCCGGAATCCGCACGCCGCGCGCGAGGCACACGCGCTGCGCGGCCAGCGCGGCGGCGTCGTTGTACGCGAACACGGCGTCCGGGCGCGGGCCCGGCGCGTCGAGCAGCTGCTGCATCGCCCGCGCGGCGCCGGTGTCGGGGTCGAGCCCGGCGTCGATCGTCACTTCGTACGCGGGATCGAACAGCCGCCCGGCCTCGAAGAACGCGCGCCGGTAGCCGATCGCGCGCTGCGCGATGCTGTAGTGCGCGGCCGAGCCGCCGATGAACGCGATCCGCGAGCGGCCCATCGCGAGCAGGTGACGCATCGCGAGCGCCGCGCCCGTCGCGTTGTCGATGTTCACCGAGCGCAGGCCGGGCGCCCACAGGTCGATCAGCACGAGCGGCCGGCCGGTCGCGGCGAGCGCCTCGATCGTCTCGGGCTCGATGAAGCCGGCCACCGCGATCGCGTCGGGCGCGTGCGGGCGCATCTGGCGCAGCACGTCGTCGTTCGGGCCGACCGTGAGCAGCGTCGGCACGATGCCGCGCTCGCGGCACGCGTCCTCGACGCCGTGCAGCACGTGCGAGAAGAACGGGCTGGCGGGAAAGCGGTTGTGCTGGCGGTGCAGCAGGAAGGTGAGCCGGCGGATGCGCGGCCGCAACTGGGCCGGGTCGTAGCCGAGCCGCTGCGCGATCTCGACGATGCGCGCTCGCGTGGCTTCGGACAGGCCCGGCTGGTTTTTCAGCGCGCGGGAGACGGTGCCGATCGAGACCTCTGCCGCCCGCGCTACGTCGCGAATGGTGGTGCCCATCGTTCGGGATCCGGTTTGTTTAGGGTGACGGCGATTGTATAGTAAACGCGGCGCCTAATTCGGGCCGGATAACCGGGGAATACCCGGAAATAGCGGGTTTTTGCGAGCTAATCTGCGAAAACGCCGTTACTAAAAATACTAAACAAAACGCGGAAAAGGCAAGGTGATCACGCGGAATGTGGCGGTGCCGGCAGGTGGAGCGTCCGGCACGTTCCGCTGCCCGGCGTGAACGGAGCCGGCGGGGCGATCGGCCGGCGGTTGCCGGGGCGCGGCCCGGCCGGGTCGGCGCGGCACCGGCAACGTCGCTCGGGCGGGTTGGCGACCTGCCTGCGACCGGCAACCGCCCGTCACTCAGCCTGCCGCCGCGAGTGGCGGCTCGCCGCGATCGCGCAGCGCCGCGCGGCCCGCGTCCAGATCGACGACCGCGAGCCCGCCCGGCTGCTGTTTCGCGCGTCGCTTCGCGAGCGCCGCGACCGATGCGATCTCGTCGCTGCCGTAGCGTATCGCGCCGTTCGCGCCGGCCGGCACGCCGACCACACCGATCGCCATCGTCACGAAGCCGAAGAACGCGGGGTTGCCGTAGCGGTCCTCGCCGCGCAGCCCGCCCGCCAGCCGGTCGGCCTGCGTGTAGAAGCGCTGCGCGCCGTCGTTGAAGCGCGCGATCGCGTCGGCCGCGCGCGCGTGCCAGTCGTCGCGCTGGAACAGCACGAGGAAATCGTCGCCGCCGACGTGTCCGAGAAAGTCGCGTTGCGGATCGCACACGCCGGCCAGCACCGTCGCCGCGAACTTCAGCACTTCGTCGCCTTGCCAGTAGCCGTACTGGTCGTTGAACGGCTTGAACTGGTTCAGGTCGACGTAGCACGCGTGGAAGCCGGCGTCGCGCGCCAGCAGGCGCTCGATATGCGCGCTGATCGGGATGTTGCCGGGCAGGAACGTCAGCGGATTCGCGTAGCGCGCGGCCTCGATGCGCATTTCGGTCACCGCGCGCACGAGGCTTTCGCCGGTGCCGAGCCCGACGTAGCGGCCGTGTTCGGTGATCACGAAGCCGTCCGCGAGGTAGCGCTGGTCGTGGCTCGCGAGCAGCATCGCGAGCTGCTCGACCGTCGTCGCGTTGTCGATCATCAGCGGCGCGTCGTTCGCGAACTGCAGGCACGGCTTCTTCCCGAACACCTCGCGGTGGTACGGCAGCGCGAAGCGGTCGATGAAGCCGCGCCGGTTCACGAGCGCGACCGGCTGGTCGCGTTCGACGAGCGCGACCGCGTGCAGCGCGGGCATCCGGTTGAACAGGTCGAGCACGTCGTTGTTGGTCGCGTCGCGCGGCAGCGCCGGCGCGGCGACGAGCATCTTCGCCGCGATCGTGCCGGCCGGCCGCACGGCGCGGGTCGCACCGGGAAACACCGCGATGTGCGGGGCGCGGATCGCGTCGCGCGCGGCCGGCGCGACGACCGGCGAGGGTTGCGCGTCCGGCCGCCCGAGCAGGAAGCCCTGCACGCAGCCGATGCCCATGTCGCGCACGACGAGCAGGTCGCACTCGTTCTCGATCCCTTCCGCGATCAGTTGCGCGCCGCTTGCCTGCGCGAAGTGCTGCATCGCCCTGACCGCCTCGAACTTGAGCGGATCGCGCGCGATGTCGTGGATGAAGAAGCGGTCGATCTTCACGACATCCGGGTGCAGGCGCAGCCACAGGTTCATGCTCGCGTTCGCGGTGCCGTAGTCGTCGAGCGCGAACTGGATGCCGGCGTCGCGCAGCGAGGCGACCGCCGGCCCGATGCGTGCGACGTCCGGCAGCGCGGTCTGCTCGGTCAGCTCGATCACGATGCGCTCGGCGCCGATCCGCGCGCGCACGAGCAGTTGCCGCGCGCGCTCGCGTTCGCGCGCGAGTTGCAGGATCGTGCCCGCGCTGAAGTTGAGGAACAGCTTGCCGTCGCAGCCGAGCGCCGCGAATGCGTCGAGGCAGGTGCGCGCGGCCGCCTGTTCGAGCGCGACGGTCGTGCCGTCGCGGGCGGCCTGCGCGAACAGTGCGGCCGGCGGCTCGAGGTCGGTGCCGCGCGGGCCGCGGATCAGGCCTTCGTAACCGACGACCGTGCCCGATCCGAGATCGACGATCGGCTGGAACACGGCCGCGAGCGCGCGTTCCGCGATCAGGTGGGTGGTGGGGGCAGCGGGCGAGTCGGGATGGGGCGCGGGCATGGAGGGGGGCGGCCGAGACGACGGGACGCCCGACTTTAACGGCAGTGCGTGCGGAGAATTGAATGAAGATTTCGTGACGCGATGCGCGTCGATGGTGCATGCGTCGCGGCGGGCTGCGCGGCGGGGAGGCGGGAGGCGGGAGGCGGGAGGCGGGAGGCGGGAGGCGGAAAGCGCGAAGCGAGAAGCGAGAAGCGAGAAGCGAGAAGCGAGAAGCGAGAGGCGAGAGGCGAGAGGCGAACACCCCAGCGCGGCCAGTCATGCCGGCCGCGCAGCCTCCCGCGTCAGCGCTTGCCCGCGCTCAGCGCACCGCGCCCGCGTGCGGCACCGGCCGCACCCGCGTCGCCGTCGCGCTCGCCGCTCGTGTCGCGCGCGCCCCAGCGTTGCGCGAGCGCCGCGCAGGCCATCAGCTGGATCTGGTGGAACAGCATCAGCGGCAGCACGATCGCGCCGACCGCCTGCGCGGAGAAGATCACCTTCGCCATCGGCACGCCGGCCGCGAGGCTCTTCTTCGACCCGCAGAAAATGATCGTGATCTGGTCGGCGCGGTTGAAGCCGAGCCGCTTGCTGACGAACGCGGTCAGCCCCAGCGCGATCACGAGCAGCACGACGTTGACGATCAGCAGGCCGCCGAGCGCGCGCGCCGGAATCTGGTGCCACAGCCCCTGGTTCACGGCCTCGCTGAACGCGACGTAGACGACGAGCAGGATCGAGCCCTGGTCGACGAAGCGCAGCACGCCGCGGTTGCGTTCGATCCAGCCGCCGATCACGGGCCGCAGCAGCTGGCCGGCGATGAACGGCACGAGCAGCTGCATCACGATGCTGCCGATGGTGCTCCACGGCGACGCGGCCGCGGCCGACTGCGACGTGATCATCAGCCCGACGAGCGCCGGCGTCACGAAGATCCCGAGCAGGCTCGACGCCGATGCCGCGCACACGGCGGCCGGCACGTTGCCCTTCGCGATCGACGTGAACGCGATCGACGACTGGACGGTCGACGGCAGCGTGCACAGGAACAGCACGCCGGCATACAGCGTCGGCGTGACGAGCGGCTGCAGCACGGGCTTCAGCGCGAGGCCGAGCAGCGGGAACAGCGCGAACGTGCTGAGCAGCACGACCGCATGCAGCCGCCAGTGGGTCGCGCCCGCGACGACGGCTTCTCGCGACAGCTTCGCGCCGTGCAGGAAGAACAGCAGGCCGACCGCGATGTTGGTCGCCCAATTGAACGCATGGGCGGCCGGGCCGCGGCACGGCAGCAGGCTCGCGAGCACGACGGTGCCGACGAGCGCGAGCGTGAAGTTGTCGGGAAGAAAACGGGGACGGGCCATCGGGGAACTCGATTCGGAAACGGCGGGCGCACATGTCGCGCGCGCGAAGCCGGTATTGTCCCGGTTGGTCATTCAATAAACAAATTCATTGTACGAATCCATTGATGAATCGATTGCATGATGCGGCTGCGCAACACGGCACGCCCGCGGCGGCCCGGCGACGTGCGAAGCGGCAGAAGAATGTTCTGTCGCGATCCCACCCTGAAGTGAAAAAACCTAGCAGTAACATGGTGTTACACCGATGCCCGCGACATAACACTTTTTGGCTCGACACCGTTTGGGACCGCTCATAAATTACTGCTGAAAGGCTTGCGTCGGCCGGAAACAGCCGGCGGCGAGCGGCAACAGGCACTGAATGATGACGGAACGGGTGAAACTGAAGGTCGGACGATGGGTGGCAGGCGTGCTCGGCGCGCTGCTGATGCCGCTCGCGCTCGCGCAACCGCCGCATGGTGGTCAGGCGTTCGGCGGCGGTCATGGCTTCGGTCACGGTTTCGGTGGCGGCGACATGCGCATGTACGGCCAGCCGGCCGGCAACGCGCAGGTATGGCGCCGGGCGCTGCCGCCGGGCGGCGCGCGTGCCGGCGGCGTGAACGGCTATGGTTCCCGCTGGGGCCTGCGTCCGACGCCGTCTTACGGGCATTACGCCGCGCAGAGCCCGTATCGTCCGATCAGCGCCGAGTCCCGCCAGATGCCGCGTCCGCCGGGCGGCGGCAACGTTCCGTTGCGGGCCGGCTCGATCCGCGCCGACGTCGCGCGCTACAACGAAGAGCGTGGCGGCCGTCCGATGCCGCCGCCCCGCGCGCAGGAAGAGCCTTCCCACTCGCCGTTTTTCTCCCCGTTCTACCGAAACTGAGCGCCCCGCGCGTTCGTTCCCCCGCCGGCTGTGATGCGAATTCGCCACAGTCGCGCATAGATTTCCGCTGATTTTCCCGTCGCATTGCGCTATCTTTCGCGCCCGGCACGCGCGCCCCTCGCGGCCGTCCCGTCGCGTGCCCGCACCGCGCGGGGCCGCTGCGGCGCGCCTGGCCATGTGCCGATTCCGCGAAGTTAATGCTGCCGCTATACCCGCAATAAGTGTGCGCAATTTTGACGGGACGCAGGTTCCGTAAAGATGGCTGCGCCCCATACGACGCAAGCAATCGGCTCCAAACAACAACGCTCGCGCCACTTATCGACATTCGACAAAACCCTGGAGATCCCATGAAAGCATTCGCTCGCCGTGCGTCGCGCACGTCCGTCAAGCTGATCGCCGCGGCCGCCTGCGTGGCCGCAACCGCACCCGTTCACGCGCAGTCGAGCGTCTCGCTCTACGGTCAGGTCGACGAATGGGTCGGCGCCACCAAGTTCCCGGGCGGCGATCGCGCATGGAACGTGTCGGGCGGCGGGATGTCGACGTCCTACTGGGGCCTGCACGGCGCCGAGGATCTCGGTGACGGCTACAAGGCGATCTTCACGCTGGAGAGCTTCTTCCGTGCGCAGAACGGCCAGTTCGGCCGCTTCCAGGGCGACACGTTCTTCGCGCGCAACGCATATGTCGGCGTCAGCTCGCCGTACGGCACGGTGACGGCGGGCCGCCTGACCACGCACCTGTTCCTGTCGACGATCCTGTTCAACCCGTTCTACGATTCGTACACCTTCTCGCCGATGGTGTACCACGTGTTCCTCGGCCTCGGCACGTTCCCGACCTATCCGAGCGACCAGGGCGCGGTCGGCGATTCGGGCTGGAACAACGCACTGTCCTACACGTCACCTTCGTTCGGGGGCCTGAATTTCGCGGCGATGTACGCGCTCGGCAACACGGCCGGCGACAACCGCTCGAAGAAGTGGAGCGCGCAGTTCAACTACGCGAACGGCCCGTTCGCGGCGACCGCTGTCTACCAGTACGTGAACTTCAACAACGGCCCGCAGGACCTGAGCTCGCTCGTGACCGGCATGAAGAGCCAGGGCATCGGGCTGGTCGGCGCGACCTACGACCTGAAATACGTGAAGCTGTTCGGCCAGTACATGTATACGAAGAACGACCAGGTCGCCGGCAGCTGGCACGTGAACACCGCGCAGGGCGGCGTGTCGGTGCCGCTCGGCGTCGGCAACGCAATGGCGTCGTACGCGTACTCGCGCGACGGCGGCGGCCTCGACCAGACGCGCCAGACCTGGGCCGTCGGCTACGACTATCCGTTGTCCAAGCGCACCGACGTCTACGCTGCGTACATGAACGACCACATCAGCGGCCTGTCGAGCGGCAATACGTTCGGCGCAGGCATCCGCGCGAAGTTCTGACGATTCGTCGGTTCGGACGCGCACACAACGCGCGTCGCATGTGCCGGCATTGCGCCCCGAAAAAACGGCGCCGCTATTCGCGGCGCCGTTTTGCCTTTGTTGACCTTTTTGTTTCCTCGCCTTTGTTACCCTATCTCGTAATTGCATAATTCCCAGGAATTGCGAGCTAGTTCGATGGATACCCTCGTCAGCATGAATGTGTTTCGCTACGTCGTCGAAGTGGGCAGCTTCGTCGGCGCGGCCGAGCGCATGCAGATGTCGGCCGCGATGGCGAGCAAGCACGTGATGCATCTCGAGCAGCAGCTCGGCGCGCGGCTGCTGCATCGCACGACACGACGTGTCGCGCCGACCGAGGCGGGACGCGAATACTATGAGCGCCTCGTGCAGGCGCTGTCGGAACTCGACGAAGCCGGACAGGCGGTCGGCGCCGCGAGCGTGGTGCCGCAGGGCCGCCTGCGCGTGACGTCGCTGTCCGCGTTCGGATTGCGGCACGTGATGCAGGCCGTCACCGATTATGCGGGTCGGTTCCCGGACGTGACCGTCGACGTGACGCTGTCCGATCGCGTGGTCGACCTGATCGAGGAAGGCTACGACGTCGCGGTGCGCGCGGCGCCGAACGGGCTGAAATCGTCGTCGCTGGTCGCGCGGCAGATCGCGACCGCGCACATCCTGCTGGTCGCGTCGCCCGAGTATCTCGACAAGCACGGCACGCCACAGACGATCGCCGATCTCGCGCATCACAACTACCTGCGTCGCGATTCGAATTCGACGATGCTCGATTCGCTGGTGATCGACGCGGCCGCCGCGTCGCGCGTGAACCTGAACGGCAACCTGATCGTGAACCATCTCGAGGGGCTGCGCGCAGCCGTGCTCGCGGGCGCGGGCATCGCGCTGCTCGGCACCGAGGTGGTCGGCGACGACATCGAATCCGGCCGGCTCGTGCCGGTGCTGCTCGACGCCGTGCCGCCGCACGAGGCGCCGATCTATGCGGTGTACGCGAGCCGTCGCCACGTGTCCGCGAAGGTGCGCTCGTTCGTCGACTTCCTCGCGGCACGGTTCGAAGGGCAGTCGCTGTGCCCGTCGATCGAGTCGCGCCTGCGCGTGCTGCCGATCACGCGGATCAAGCGCGCGGGCTGACCGGCGCCGGCCGCCCGCGTGGCGGACATGAAAAAAGCGCGAGCCGTTGCGGTTCGCGCTTTTTTGTTTGGTCCGACGTCGTGCGCGCCGGTGGCGCAACCCGCCGCCCGCGTCAGCGCGCGATGCCGAGTCGTGCCTTCGCGTCGTCGTACTCGCGCTTCAGGCGCTCGACGAGTGCGCCGACGCTCGGCAGGTCGTCCATCAGGCCGACGCCCTGGCCGGCACCCCAGATGTCCTTCCACGCCTTCGCCTTGTCGCCGCCGAAATTCATCTTCGACTTGTCCGATTCCGGCAGTGCGTCCGGATCGAGGCCGGCCTTCTCGATGCTCTCGCGGATGTAGTTGCCGTGCACGCCGGTGAAGAGGTTCGTGTAGACGATGTCGGACGATTTCGCGTTGAGGATCGCGTGCTTGTAGTCCTCGACCGCGTGCGCTTCCTGCGTCGCGATGAAGCGCGTGCCCATGTACGCGAAGTCGGCGCCCATCGCCTGCGCGGCGAGGATCGAGCCGCCGTTGGCGATCGCGCCGGACAGCACGATCGGGCCGTCGAACATCTTGCGCACTTCGCCCACGAGCGCAAACGGCGACGTCGTGCCCGCATGGCCGCCGGCGCCGGCCGCGACGAGGATCAGTCCGTCGACTCCCGCTTCGAGCGCCTTCTGCGCGTGGCGCAGGTTGATCACGTCGTGCAGCACGATGCCGCCGTAGCTGTGCACCGCGTCGACGATCTCGCGCGCCGGCGCGCGCAGGCTCGTGATGAAGATCGGCACCTTGTGCTCGACGCACACGCGCACGTCGTGCTCGAGCCGGACGTTCGACTGATGGACGATCTGGTTGACCGCGATCGGGCCGATCACCGCGTCCGGGTGCTTCGCCTTGTGGTCGGCTAGTTCGGACTGGATCTGCGTGAGCCATTCGTCGAGCAGTTCGGCCGGACGGGCGTTGAGCGCGGGGAAGGATCCGACGATACCCGCCTTGCATTGCGCGAGCACGAGTTCGGGGTAGCTGACGATGAACATGGGCGACGCGATGACGGGCAGCGTCAGGTTCTGCAGGACGGCGGGCAATGCCATGTGATGTCTCCAGTCTCGAGGGGCGGCCGGGCCCGGCGCGGGTCGCGCCGACGCCGGCATGCATGCTTGGCGGTCGAACGGTGCTTCGAGTGTAGCGGTACAGCCGCGCGTTCATATTAATACGAACGGTCGTGCGATTCTACGCGAGCTTAACAAACCGCGCGGCGTGGCGACAATCGAGTGAGTGTTCTCTTTCTACGCGTTCGGGCATCTGGCGCGCGCAGCAGCCGGCCGGGCGCTCCTACAATATCCGCCATAACAAACCAACGAGAAACAAACCATGTCGTTTGAGGCGTTTGCTCCGTTTCGCGTGACGGTGCAGGACACCGACATCTTCGGTGTCAAAGGAGGCGCGGGGCCGCCGCTTCTGCTGCTGCACGGCCACCCGCAGACCCACATGATCTGGCATCGCGTCGCCGCGACGCTGGCGAATCACTTCACGGTGATCGCGACCGACCTGCGCGGCTATGGCGCGTCGGGCAAGCCGCCGAGCGACGCGCGGCACGCGCCGTATTCGAAACGCGCGATGGCGGCCGACCAGGTCGCCGTGATGCGCCATTTCGGTTTCGAGCAATTCCATGTGTGCGCGCACGATCGCGGCGCGCGCGTCGCGCACCGCCTCGCGCTCGATCATCCGGCGGCCGTCGAGCGGATGATGCTGCTCGACATCGCGCCGACGCTCGCGATGTACGAGCAGACCGACCGTGCGTTCGCGACCGCGTATTTCCACTGGTTCTTCCTGATCCAGCCGGCTCCGCTGCCCGAAACGCTGATCGAAGGGCGCACCGATGCGTACATCGAGCGCGTGATGGGCAACCGCTCGGCCGGGCTCGCGCCGTTCGCGCCGGAGGCGCTCGCCGCGTATCGCGCCGCGCTCGCGCAGCCGGGCGCCGTACACGCGATGTGCGAGGACTACCGCGCGTCGGCGACGATCGATCTCGAACACGACCGCGCGGATCTCGAGCGCGGCAACAAGGTCGCGTGCCCGCTGCGCGTGCTGTGGGGCGAGCACGGGATCGTCGGCCGCTGCTTCGATCCGCTCGACGAATGGCGGCGCGTCGCGCGCGACGTCAGCGGCCGCTCGCTCGATTGCGGGCACTACATTCCGGAAGAGGCGCCCGTCGCGCTGATCGACGAGCTGCTCGCGTTCTTCGAAGCGCGCGACGCGGCCGCGTGAGCGGGGCCGGCCGCGGCCGGTCGCGCGGCGCTTGCTGCGCGTCGACGGTCAGCGTTCGAGGATCAGCGGCGCGCGACGTCGTCTTCGACCAGCGGCGGCAGGCGGCGCGGCACGGGCGTCGATTTCACGATCGCCGTGCTCGTTTCCGCGCGCTCCGTCACCTTCGACAGGATGTCGTCGAGGTGCTCGATCGTGCGCAGGTAGAGCCGGCAGATGAAGCAGTCCTCGCCGGTCACCTTGTCGCATTCGACGAATTCCGGAATCCGCCGCAACACCTCCTCGACCAGATGCAGCTGTCCCGGCAGCGGCTTCACGCGGACGATCGCCTGCAGCGTGTAGCCGAGCGCGCGCGGATCGAGCTCGACGGTGAAGCCCGCGATCACGCCCTGCGCCTCGAGCCGCCGCACGCGATCGGCGGTCGCGGGCGCCGACAGCCCGATCTGTCGCGCCAGCTCGCTGGTGGCGATGCGCGCATCCTCGGCGAGCGCCGCGAGGATCGCGCGGTCGGTCGCGTCCAGCGACGCGACGGCGGGCGGGGAAAGGCGTTTCGACATGATCGCTTTGCTTTCGAAGGTGAATCGGTCGTTTCGCTTCAGTTTAGCCGTGGATGCACGGAAAGCAAGTTTCTAGAATCGAAGTCATCTTCTCTCGCCAAACGGAGTCCATGATGGCCTCGAACGAAATCCGCCGCGGTGCCGCCGAGATGATCGTCGCGATGCTGATGTCCGGCACGATCGGCTGGCTCGTGATGTCGTCGCAGCAACCGCTCACCAACGTCGTGTTCTTCCGCTGCCTGTTCGGCGCCGCGACGCTCGCGATCGTCTGCGCGGCGCTCGGCTTGCTGCGCCGCGCGCTGTTCTCGCCGCGCATGCTCGCGCTCGCGACGCTCGGCAGCGTCGCGATCGTCGCGAACTGGCTGCTGCTGTTCGCCGCGTATTCGCGTGCGTCGATCTCGATGGCGACCGCCGTCTACAACACGCAGCCGTTCATGCTCGTCGCACTCGGCGCGCTCGTGTTCCGCGAACGGATCAGCGCGTCGACGATCGCGTGGCTCGCGCTCGCGTTCATCGGGCTCGTCTGCGTGGTGCGGGTCGAGCCGGCCGTGCTCGCGGTGCCCGGCGAATATCTCGAAGGCGTCGCGCTGTCGCTCGGCGCGGCGTTCCTGTACGCGGTGTCGTCGATCGTCACGAAGCACCTGAAGGGCACGCCGCCGCACCTGCTGGCACTGCTGCAGGCCGGCCTCGGCATCGTGCTGCTCGCGCCGTTCGCGCACTTCGACACGCTGCCGGCGACGGCCGCGCAGTGGCTCGATCTCGTCGTGCTCGGCGTCGTCAACACCGGCCTGATGTACGTGCTGCTGTACGGCGCGATCCAGAAGCTGCCGGTCGCGATGACGGGCGCGCTGTCGTTCGTCTATCCGGTCGTCGCGATCATCGTCGATCGCATCGCGTTCGGGCAGACGCTCGCGTGGACGCAGGTGCTCGGCGCGCTGCTGATCCTGCTCGCGGCGGCCGGCGTGAACCTCGGCTGGCGCATCGTGCCCGCGCGTCGCGCGGCGGTCGGCAACTGAAACGGTCGTGCGATTCGACTTGCCGCTACGGCCTGCCGCCAGGCCCGTCGGCGTCGCCTCCGGGCACGCGGATTGCGCGCCAGACAGGCCGTAAGGAGTTGTAGGGAAACACCCGATGCGACGCTGCAGCGTCGCTCGTATGATGCGGCTGTGACGTTGATCACGTTCACAGGATTCCGATCTCATGCCGTTCGCCAAGCAGGCCGAACGGCATTTTTTTATGCGCCGCTCCGTGCGAGCAGGCGCCGCCGCGCGTCGAGCCGCGCGAGCAACTCGCGTCTCGCGTCGTCGTCCGACGCGCGCCATCCCTTGATCTCGTCACGCGTGCGCAGGCAGCCCGCGCACCAGTCGGTGCGCGGATCGATCCTGCAGACGTCGGTGCACGGCGAGGCGACCGTGCCGACCGGTACCGGCGCGTCGCTCATGCGTCGTTACGCAATGCGACGTCGGCGACCGGCGCACCCGTCAGCGCGACGAGTTCCTGCGGCGACAGGTTGAACACCGCGTGCGGATGGCCGGCGGCGGCCCACAGGCTGTCGAGCTCGAGCAGGTCGGCGTCGATCAGCGTGACCGGTTCGACGAGATGGCCGATCGGGCACACGCCGCCGATCGCGTAGCCGGTATGGTCGCGCACGAACTTCGCATCGGCGCGGCCGACCGCGCCGACCTGGGCGGCGACCTTCTTCTCGTCGACGCGATTCACGCCGCTCGCGACGACGAGCACCGGCAGGCCGTCGGATTCGCGGCGAAACAGGATCGACTTCGCGATCTGCGCGACCGAGCAGCCGAGCCCGGCCGCGGCTTCGGCGGAGGTCTTGCCGGTTTCGGCGAGCATCACGATCCCTTTCGCATGCCCGCGTTCGCGCAGCAGCAGCGCGACGCGTCGCGCGGAATCGGGGAGAGAGTCGAATGAAGCGGGTGTCGTCATGGGGAGTCCGGTGAGTGTCGGGGTCACGCGCAGCTCGGCGCGTCGGCCGCGCTCTGCGCCTTGGCGAGCAGCGCGCGACCGGCGCGCGACACGTTCGCGCGGCCGATCGCGTTCGAGATGAAGTCGCCGGCGGCGACCACCTGCGCGAGATCGATGCCGGTGTCGATGCCGAGGCCCTGCATCAGGTACAGCACGTCCTCGGTCGCGACGTTGCCGGTCGCGCCCTTCGCGTACGGGCAGCCGCCGAGGCCGGCGACCGACGCGTGGAAGATCTCGATCCCCTCGAGCAGCGCCGCGTAGATGTTCGCGAGCGCCTGGCCGTAGGTGTCGTGGAAGTGGCCCGACAGCCGTTCGCGCGGGAACACGCGCGTGACGGCCGACAGCACTTCGCGCGTGCGCTTCGGCGTGCCGACGCCGATGGTGTCGGCGATGTCGATCTCGTCGCAGCCGAGCGCGGCGAAGCGTTCGACGACGTCGACGACCGACGCGACCGGCACCTCGCCCTGGTACGGGCAGCCGAGCGTGCACGACACGCTGCCGCGCAGCCGCAGGCCGGCATCCTTCGCGGCCTTCGCGACCGGCTCGAAGCGCGCGATGCTCTCCGCGATGCTGCAGTTGATGTTGCGCTGCGAGAATGCCTCGCTCGCCGCGCCGAAGATCACCACTTCGTCGGCGCGTGCGGCGAGCGCGTTCTCGAAGCCTTTCAGGTTCGGCGTGAGCACCGAATACACGGTGCCCGGGCGGCGCTCGATGCCGGCCATCACGTCGGCGCCGTCGGCCATCTGCGGCACCCATTTCGGCGACACGAACGATGCGGCCTCGATATTGCGGAAGCCGGCGCGCGACAGCCGGTCGACGAGCGCGATCTTCACGTCGGTCGGTACGAAGGTCTTTTCGTTCTGCAGCCCGTCGCGCGGGCCGACTTCGACGATCTTGACGGCGGTGGGGAACGTCATGGTTGTCTCCGGTCTCGTATAGGTGGAATTCAGTAGCCGCGCGCGTAGTCGACGATGCCGCCGACGCGCTCGCCGCGCTCGAGCGCGCGGATCTTGCCGGCGATCTGCTCGACGGCTTCGTCGCGCAGCGTCTCGGCCGAGCTGTGCGGCGTGATCGTGATGCGCGGCGCGTGCCAGAACGGGTGGTCGACCGGCAGCGGCTCGTGCTGGAACACGTCGAGCGTCGCGGCGGCGACCTGGCCGCTCGCGAGCGCGTCGAGCAGGTCGGCTTCGACGAGATGCGCGCCGCGTGCGACGTTCACCAGGTATGCGCCCGGCGCCAGCTTCGCGAAGGTCCGCGCCGACAGGATCCCGTCGGTATCGTGCGTGCTCGGCAGCAGGTTGACGAGCACCTTCGCGCCGTCGACGCACGCGTCGAACGCGTCGTCGCCCGCGAAGGTCGCGACGCCGTCGAGCCGTTTCGGGCTACGGCTGTAGCCGCGCACCGGCAGGCCGAGCGCGGCGAGCGCCTGCGCGACCTGCGCGCCGAGCACGCCGAGGCCGAGCACCGCGACGGTGAAGCTCGCGCGCGGATGCGGCTCCAGCACCTGCCAGCGGCGCTCGCGCTGCAACGCGTCGTATTCGTCGAAGCGGCGCAGGTAGCGCAGCACCGCGTGCGTCACGTATTCGATCATCTGCCGCGCCATGCCCGAATCCTCGAGGCGCACCAGCGGCACGTCGCGCGGCAGCGTGCCGGGATGCGCGCGATCGAGCGCGAGCAGCGCATCGACGCCCGCGCCGAGGTTGAAGATCGCGCGCAGGCCGTCGCGCGGCGCGAACAGCTCGCGCGGCGCGCGCCACACGAGCGCGTAGTCGGCGGCAGCCGTGTCGCCCGGCTGCCACGCGCGCAGCTCGGCCTCGGGCAGCGCCTGCGCGATCGCGTCGTGCCAGGCGCCGGCTTCCTGGTGCGGCGAGTAGAACAGGATCTTCATGCGCTTACTTCGCGAACAGCTGGCCGATGTCGGCGAACGCCTTGAACTCGAGCGCGTTGCCGCACGGATCGAGGAAGAACATCGTCGCCTGCTCGCCGACCTCGCCCTTGAAGCGGATATGCGGCTCGATCACGAAGCGCGTATGCGCGGCCTTCAGTTTGTCGGCGAGCGCATGCCATTCGTCCATCGACAGCACGACGCCGAAATGGCGCACGGGCACGTCGTCGCCGTCGACCGGGTTCACCGCGCTTTTGCCGGTTTCGTCCGGCGCGAGGTGCGCGACGAGCTGATGGCCGAAGAAGTCGAAGTCGACCCAGTGTTCCGAGCTGCGGCCCTCGGGGCAGCCGAGCAGGCCGCCGTAGAACGCGCGCGCGCCGGCGAGGCTCGACACGGGGAAGGCGAGATGGAACGGGCGCAGCGCGCCGGCGGGCGTAGCGGACATCGGGCGTCTCCTGTCGATCGGAACCGGCGCGGGGAGCCCGGTTCGATCCGATGCAAGGCAAGCGGGAAGCCCACATTCTACGGTTTCGCGGCGCATTGCGCCGCCGCGAGGCCGCCGGCCCGCACCGCGAGGCCCGCGCCGGCGGTCGCCCGGCTACCGTCCCGCGCAAAAGCAAAGCACAAAATATTGGTTCGGCCGCCGCGCACGCCACGCCACAATCGAACCTCGTCTCCAAGCAAAGCAAGCGAGGGCAATCATGCGCGCATGCAGCAAATCGGCGTGGCCGCCGCGGCTCGTGACCGTTCCGGGCCTGCACGGCAGCGAAGGCGCCCACTGGCAGACCTGGCTGGAGCGGCAGTTCCCGCGTGCGCTGCGGGTCGAGCAGGCCGACTGGGACGCCCCCGATCTCGCGCGCTGGGCGCAGTCCGTGCGCGTGCTGCTCGAACGCGAGCGCGGCCCGTTCGTGCTGGCCGCGCACAGCTTCGGCTGCCTCGCGGCCGCGCATGCGCTCGCGCAATGGCCGCAGGAGGCCGACGTCGCGGGCGTGCTGCTCGTCGCGCCCGCCAGTCCGAAGAAATTCACGTTCGCGGGGCCGTTCGACGCGCGCCGGCTCGCGGTGCCGTCGATCGTGATCGGCAGCGAAACCGACCCGTGGATGCCGCTCGCCGATGCGCGCACGCTCGCGCAGCGGCTCGGCAGCGCATTCGTGAACCTCGGCGACGCGGGGCACATCAACACCGCGGCCGGCTTCGGGCCGTGGCCGCGCGCGAAGTACTTCATCGACACGCTGGTGCACTGCGCGGCGCCGCTGCGCTTTCGCGACGCGGACGACGGCTTCGACGTCGCGCCCGTCGAGCGCGCGCTCGCGCACGCGATCTGAGATTCGACGGCACGCGCCGCGCGGCCGACGCCGCGCGCCGTCGTGCCGCCGCGCTTACGGCGCGGAGACCGGGCGCACCGCGGCCGGATCCGAGTAGCTCGACCGGCCGTTCTCGACGTGGCCCGCGAAGCGGCGCGAGAACGTGCCGTTCACGCCGTCGCTCACCGTCACGTCATACCAGTGGTGGCTCGACGCGAGCGCCCATTGCTCGACGCGTTCGTCGCCGCCGTGCAGGGTCACCTGGCGCGCGGGCGTGCCGTACGCGTTGTCGGTCAGCGTCAGCGTCACGTGACCGCTGCCGTGGTTGCGCAGCTTCAGGTACAGGTTGCCGTTCGCGATGTCGTAGCCGGCTTTCACCTCCGGCTGCGCCTGGTTGCGCCGGCGCGCCGTCGCGGCCGACACGTTGCCCGCGAACATCCGCACGAAGCCGTTCGGCCCGTACACCGAGAACGCATACGCGCCGTTCGTCTCCGTCACGTCGAAGTCCGCGTGCAGCACGCGGCGCGCGCCGACCGTGTAGCGCCACGGGCCGTCGGTGCGGTTGGTCGCGTACACCTGGAAGTGCGCGCCCTGGTTGCCGCGGTTCGCGAACTCGATGCGCAGCGTGTTGCCGCCGTAGAGGCTCGCGTTCACGTGCAGTTCGTACGGCAGCGCGCGCGCCGGGCGCACGCCGGGTTCCTGCGGGTCGATCGGCGACGGCGTCGCGGGCACGCTCGGCGCGGGTTGCGACGTGCATTGCTGGTCGGCGATCGAGCGGTACTGGCTCGTATCGGGCAGCGTCGGGAACGTCGCGTCGGACGAGCGGAAGTCGAACGCGGCGGTCAGATCGCCGCAGACGGTCCGGCGCCACGGCGTGATGTTCGGCTCGTCGACGCCGAAGCGCTCGCCGATGAAGCGGATCACCGACGTGTGGTCGAATACCTGTGAGCACACGAAGCCGCCCTTCGACCACGGCGACACGACCGTCATCGGCACGCGCGGCCCGAGGCCGTACGGCAGCCCGTCGGCCGTGTAGCTGCCGCCGCGGCCGGGATTCACGACCGTATGCAGCTCGCCGTCGGTGGTCACGGTCGATGCGCCCTGCGCGGCCGAGGTCGGCGGCTGCGGCGGCACGACGTGATCGAAGAAGCCGTCGTTTTCGTCGTACATGATGAACAGCACCGTCTTCGCCCACACGTCCGGGTTCGACGTCAGCGCGTCGAGGATCTGCGACGTGTAGTTCGCGCCGTACGCCGGCGTGTATTTCGGATGCTCGGAGAACACGGCGGGCGGCAGCAGCCACGACACCTGCGGCAGCCGGTCGTTGATCACGTCGTCCTTCAGGTTGTCGAGCGTGCGCACCGTCTGCGCGCGCTGGTACAGCGACGAGCCCGGCTTCGCGTTGATGAAGTTCGTGAAGTTCTGCAGGATGTTCGTGCCGTAGTTGCCGTTGTACGGATCGGCCCACGTGAGCCCCTGCTGGTAGATCTGCCACGACACGCCGCGCGCCTCGAGCCGTTCGGGGAAGGTCGTCCACGACAGCAGCTGGTACGCGGGCGGCAGGTCGCCGTCGACGTAGTCGGCGTTGTCGAGCAACGGGCCGCCGAACTTGCCGGTCGGGTCGACCGTGCCCGTCATCAGGTACGAACGGTTCGGATGCGTCGGCCCCGGCAGCGAGCAGAAGTAGTTGTCGCACACGGTGAACGCATCGGCGAGCGCGTAATGGAACGGGATGTCCTCGCGCACGTGATAGCCCATCGTCATGTCGGTCTTGTTCGCGGGCCACTGGTCGTAGCGGCCGCCGTCGATCGCCGCGTGGGTCTTCGCCCACGAGTGGTCGAGCGCGCCCAGGCACTGCGCGCTGGTCGTCTTCGTGTCGAGCCGGAACGGCAGCACGGGCTTCGCCGGGTCTTCCTTCGACGGCTGGTACCACACCGGCTTGCCGTTCGGCAGCGGAATCGGGAAGCGGTCGTTGTAGCCGCGCACGCCGCGCAGGTGTCCGAAGTAATGGTCGAACGAGCGGTTCTCCTGCATGAACACGACGATGTGCTGGACATCGCGGATCGTGCCGGTGCCGCGCGCGGCCGGAATCGCGAGCGCGCGGCGGATCGATTCGGGGAACGCGTTGAGCGCGACGGCCGCGCCCGCCGACTGTGCGACGGTATGCAGGAAACGGCGGCGGCTGGATGACGTCATGTTATTTCACCTCGGTTCTGCGATCGGGGACTGGGGACACCAACAGGAACGGCGGGATCAGTGCGGCGACGACGCGGCGATGGCGGACGCGCCCGCGTTCGTCGCGGGCTTCGCGTCGTCGTCATCGTCGGGCGGGTAGTGGACGACGGGCGGCGCGAGCGGCGCGGCATCGGACGCGGCGGCTTTCGCGCCCGAGCCGCTGTTGAACGCGCTCGCGGCGCCGGACGATGCGCCGGCCTGTTGCGAGGCGTCGGTCGCGTGCGCGTCGTGCGGCGCGTCGTCGCTGCAGGCGGCGGCGAATGCGGCGGCACATAGAACGACGACGAGGGCAACACGACGCATCACTTCTCTCCTGGCAGGCGGATCGGGAAACGTTTTCGAGTATGCCCGTGCGATGCGACGATTCGGTGAATCGTTTGCGACCGGCGCGTGATCGCGAACGGCTTTCGTGATGCTGACCGTATGCTTTCACGGCGGCGGAGCCGGGTCGACCCGCCGAATTTTCATGGCGGATGTAGTGGCCGCGCGCATTTACACGCGCGTGCAACGCGACGAACCATGCACGCGATGCGACGTGTCGTGCACGGCGTTGCGGACGCCTTTGGCCAGCGTCGGTCGATGTGTCGCCCGCGCCACTGCCGAATGCGTGTTTTTTACCGCATCGACAGCCGACGGTCAGCCACGCGCCAGCGTAGCGGCACGCACGTGACAGGAGCGGTAACCGATACCTGCGTGCGGTCCGTTCGCAACGCATGAACGCAATCTGCCCGGCGCAGGCGAAGACCCGTGTCGGCTTGCGGCACCGGAATTGCTCGCAGCGCCGATGCACGCGCTGTCCCGCGCGGCCAACCGGGCACGGGCGGCGTATCCGCATCCATCAACCAGGGAGCGAGCAGAAGCCATGTCAAGCGATCGACCCATCCCCCCGTCCACCGAGCCCGCGAGCGATGCTGCCCCGTCGCCGCTCGCGGCCGGCCATGCGGCGTCGCCGCCGTTACCGCACGATACGCCCTCCAGCGCCGCACGGCGCCGCTTTCTGCAATCGGCGGCGGCCGCGACCGTCGGCGCCGCATCGCACGTTCATCCGCAGCAGCCGCACACGACATTCACGCCTGCGGCGACACATCGCGATATGGTCCCGGCGCAGCCCGTGCGGCTCGACATCAACGGGCGCGAATACACGCTGCAGCTCGAACCGCGCGTCACGCTGCTCGACGCGCTGCGCGAATACGCGGGCCTCACCGGCACGAAGAAGGGCTGCGACCGCGGGCAATGCGGCGCGTGCACGGTGCTCGTCGACGGGCGGCGCATCAACGCGTGCCTGACGCTCGCGGTGATGCACGAAGGCGAGCGGATCACGACCGTCGAGGGGCTCGCGCGCGGCGGCGTGCTGAGCCCGATGCAGCGTGCGTTCGTCGATCACGATGCATTCCAGTGCGGCTACTGCACGCCCGGCCAGCTGTGTTCTGCGACCGCGCTGCTCGACGAGTTTTCGGCGGGCGCGGCGAGCGCCGTCACCGACGACGTGCGACGCCGGCCCGCACAACTGTCGGACGACGAGATCCGCGAGCGCATGAGCGGCAATCTGTGCCGCTGCGGTGCGTACCCGAACATCGTCGCCGCCGTGCGCGCCGCGCACGCGGCGAACGGCTAGCGCGGGAGGACCCGGCCATGGAAGCGATCTCCTACGAACGGGCAACCGACGTCGCGGGCGCCGTGCGGGCGGCGCAGCGGCCGGGCGCGGCCTTCATCGGCGGCGGCACGAACCTGCTGGACCTGATGAAGGGCGGCGTCGCGCGGCCCGTCACGCTCATCGACATCACGCGTATCGCGGGCCTCGATACGGTCGACGCGTTGCCGGATGGCGGACTGCGAATCGGTGCGCTCATGCGCAACAGCGATGCGGCCGCTCATCCGCGTATCCGCGCGGACTATCCGCTGCTGTCGCAGGCGCTGCTCGCCGGCGCGTCCGCGCAATTGCGCAACATGGCGACCGTCGGCGGCAACCTGATGCAGCGCACGCGCTGCCCGTATTTCTACGATCCCGCGTTCGCGCAATGCAACAAGCGCGAGCCGGGCAGCGGCTGCGCGGCGATCGGCGGGCACAACCGGATGCACGCGATTCTCGGCGCCAGCCAGCAGTGCGTCGCGGTGAACCCGTCGGACATGAGCGTCGCGCTCGCGGCGCTCGACGCGGTCGTACAGGTGAGCGGCCCACGCGGCGCGCGGCAGATTCCGTTCGCGTCGTTTCACCGGTTGCCCGGCGATCGGCCCGACCTCGACACGACGCTCGAACCGGGCGAACTGATTACGTCGGTGGATCTGCCGCCGCCGCGCTTTGCGGACCATGCGCACTACCTGAAGGTGCGCGACCGCGCGAGTTACGCGTTCGCGCTGGTCGCGGTGGCCGCCGCGTTGCGGCTGGACGGTGCGCAGGTGACGGAGGCGCGCATCGCGCTCGGCGGCGTGGCGCACAAGCCGCTGCGTGCGACGGCCGCGGAACGGCATCTCGTCGGCCGCGCGCCAACCGATGCGGCGCTGCGCGAGGCGGCTGCGCTCGCGTTGCGCGACGCGCGGCCGCTCGACGGCAATCGATTCAAGGTCGCGCTCGCGCAGCGCGCGATCGTCCGTGCGGTGCATGCGGCCGCTGGCACGACGGGAGATGCGGCATGAACACGGTGACCGGACAGCCGCTCGACCGTGTCGACGGCGTACTCAAAGTGACGGGCGGCGCGCGCTATGCGGCCGAATTCGCCGATACGCGCCTCGCGCACGCGGTGCTCGTGACGAGCACGATCGCATCGGGGCGCATCGAATCGATTGACGCGGCACGCGCACGCGCGATGCCCGGCGTGCTGTTCGTGATGACGCACGAGAACGCGATGCGGTTGCCCAACGGCGGCCGCACGCCGCTGTCGCCGCCGGCCGGGCGCCGGCTCACGCTGTTGCAGGACGACACGGTGCGCTACAGCAACGAACCTGTCGCGGTCGTCGTCGCCGAAACGCTCGAGCAGGCGACCGACGCCGCGAATGCGGTGCAGGTGCGCTATCGCGCGAGCGATGCCACGCTCGATTTCGCGCGCGCGAAGCGCGGCGCGCGCGTGCCGCCGAAGCAGCAGGGGCGCGCGATGGACACGCAGCGCGGCGACGTCGATGCAGGCCTGCGCGAGGGCGCGGTGCGCATCGACGCCACCTACACGACGCCGATGCAGCATCACAACCCGCTCGAGCCGCACGCGACGATGGCGCACTGGGACGGCCCGACGCTTACGCTGCACGACGCGACGCAGGGCGTGTCGGGCGCCAGCACGGCGGTGGCCGCGGTGTTCGGCATCGCGCCGGAGCAGGTGCGCGTGATCTCGCCGTTCCTCGGCGGCGGCTTCGGCTGCAAGGGATCGTCGTGGTCGCACGTGTCGTTGTGCGCGATGGCCGCGCGACAGGTGGGCCGCCCGGTGCGCCTTGCGCTGACGCGGCCGCAGATGTTCGGCCCGGTCGGCGGCCGCCCGTTCACCGAGCAGCGCGTCGTGCTGGCCGCGCGCGCCGACGGCACGCTGACCGCGCTGCGCCACGACTCGATCGTCACCACGTCGACGTTCGAGGACTGGACGGAGATGTGCGGGATGCCGTCGCGGATCATGTATGCGGTGCCGAACCAGGCGACCACGCACCGGATCGTGTCGCTGAACGTCGGCACGCCGACGTTCATGCGCGCGCCCGGCGAGGCGTCCGGTTCGTTCGCGCTGGAATCGGCGATGGACGAGCTCGCGTGGCGGCTCGGCATGGATCCGGTCGCGCTGCGGCTCGCGAATTACGCGGAAGTCGATCCGGAGGACGGGAAGCCGTGGTCGAGCAACAAGCTGCGCGAGTGCTACCAGGCCGGCGCGCAACGCTTCGGCTGGTCGCGGCGCACCGGCGGGCCGCGCACGATGCGCGACGGCGACACGCTGGTCGGTCTCGGGATGGCCGCCGCGACGTACCCGGCGAATCGCAGCGAGGCGTCTGCGCGTGCGCGCATCCTGCCGGACGGCACGGCCGAAGTCGCGTCGGGCACGCAGGACATCGGCACCGGCACCTACACGGTCATGACGCAGGTCGCCGCCGATGCGCTCGGCTTCGCGCTGCAGAACGTGCGCTTCGTGCTCGGCGATTCGAGCCTGCCGCGCGCGCCGGTGTCGGGCGGCTCGCAATCGGCGGCGAGCGTCGCGCCGGCCGTGCGCGACGCCGCGCTGCGGGCGCGCGCGATGCTGATCGCGCTGGCGGTCGCCGATCGGGGCTCGCCGCTGCACGGCGTCGCGGCGGACGACGTGACGGTCGACGACGGCTGGCTCGTGCATCGCGGCGAAACGTCGCGGCGCGATCCGGCCGCCGCGGTGATCGCGCGGGCGGGCGGACGGCCGCTCGAAGCGCAGGCGACCGCGAAGCCGGGTGACGAGAAGTCGCGCTATGCATCTCATTCGTTCGGCGCGGTGTTCGCCGAAGTACACGTCGATGCCGAACTCGGCACGATCCGGGTGCCGCGCATCGTCGGCGTGTACAGCGTCGGCAGCCTGCTGAATGCGAAGACCGCACGCAGCCAGCTGATCGGCGGGATGGTGTGGGGGCTCGGCACCGCGCTCGAGGAAGGCTCGTTCCTCGACGTGCGGCATGGCCGCTTCACGAATGCGAACCTCGCCGAATATCACGTACCCGTGAATGCGGATATCGGCGATCTCGACGTGAGCTTCGTCGACGAGCACGACACGCATTTCAACCCGCTCGGCATCCGCGGCATCGGCGAAATAGGGATCACGGGCGTGCCGGCGGCGATCGCGAATGCGATCTATCACGCAACGGGCGTGCGCGTGCGCGATCTGCCGATCACGCTCGACAAGGTGGCGATGCCGACGCGCGCGTGAGCGTCAGCCGCAGCGTCAGCGGCGCGGCGTTCTGCGCCGCGCTTCGCTGCGCAGCCAGTCGAGCCACGTGCGGATCGCCGCTTCCTGCGGATGGCCGGGGCGCCATACGACGTAGTGCGCATACACGTCGGTCACGCGCACCGTCGATACGCGCACGAGCGTGCCGTCCGCGAGCTCGGGCTCGATCAGCGAGCGGCGCGCGAGTGCGACGCCGCGCCCTTTCAGCGTCGCGTCGATCAGCGCATTCGCATCGGTGAAACGCGGCGCGCGAGCGGATTCGGTGAGGTCGAGCCGCGCAGCCTGGAGCCACGGTTCCCATGGCTGCGCGGGATGGCGCAGCAACGTCGCGCGCACGAGATCGGCCGGCACGCGCGGCGCGATGCCGTCGCGATTGCGGTACGCGGGGCTCGCGACCGGGAAGATCGTCTCGTTCATCAGCTTTTCGGCGACGACGCCCGGCCAGCTGCCGGGCCCGTAGCGCAGCGCGACGTCGATGCGGTCGCGCTTGCGCAGCGGCGCGAGCGCCACGTCCGGGTGCAGCGCGATCGCGATGTGCGGATGCGCGGCCGTGAAGCGCGGCAGGCGTGGTGCGAGCCAGCGCTCGGCGACACTTGGCAGCACGCTGACGTTCAGCGTCACGTCGCAGGTACGCGGGCGGCTGCGTACGGCGAGCGCCGGCTCGAACGCGCGTTCGAGCACGCTCAGGCCCTGGCGCACCTGTAGCGCGAGCGCATGCGCGGCATGCGTTGGCGTTGCGCCGTTGCGTTCGCGCGTGAAGAGCGGGTAGCCGAGCTGCGCCTCGAGCGCGCGGATGTGCTGGCTGACGGCGCCTTGCGTGAGCGCAAGCGCATCGGCCGCGCGCGTGAAGCTCTGCAGCCGCACGGCGGCTTCGAACGCACGCAGCGTCTGGAGCGGGGGGAGGTGGATGCGTCGCATGCGGGTATTAGTAACACTAATGCTCAAGCACGACAATTCTTCGTTTGCCGAGCATCGGGATGCGTTCCTACACTCGGTTCCGTCTTCCACAGCGCCGTCGGGCCACACACCATGAACGCATATCGTCTCTATCTTTCGCCGGGCGCCTGCTCGCTCGCCGCTCATATCGCGCTGGAGGAAACCGGCGCGCCGTTCGACGTCGAGATCGTCTCGGTGCAGAAGCAGCAGAACCTCGAGGCGCCCTATCTGGCGATCAACGCGAAGGCGCGCGTGCCCGTGCTCGCGATTCCGGGCGAGCCGAGCGTGCTGACCGAAACGCCTGCGATCCTCACGTATCTCGCGCACCGCTATCCGGACGCGCAATTGCTGCCGCTCGGCGAACCGCTGCGCGAGGCGCGGTGTCATGAATGGCTCGCCTGGCTGGTCGGCTGGGTGCACGGCGTCGGCTACGGCGCGTTGTGGCGGCCGGGCCGCTTCATCGGCGATCCGGCGCTGCACGGCGCGGTCAGCGCACACGGGCGCGGCACGATCGAAGCCGCGAACGCTTCGATCGAGGCCACGCTCGCCGATGGCCGAACGTGGGCTGAACCGGGTGCGCATTCGATCGTCGATCCGTTCCTGTTGGTGCTGTATCGCTGGGGTGTCGCGATCGGACTCGACATGACGCAGCATGCGGCGTGGACAGCCCACGCGCAGCGCGAGGCCGAGCGGCCGGCCGCGCGGCGCGCGCTGGCGCGCGAGGCGGCCTGACGAATGCGCGGGCGCCGTGGGGCGTGCTGCGCCGCCCGCGTGTGACGAACGGCTGCCATTTCACGGTGCCGCGCATCGGTGGCGTGTACAGCGTCGGCGGCCTCCTGAACGCGAAGACCGCACGCAGCCAGCTGTCGCACGCTTCGTGCGAATGATCGAGACGCCACACTGTGTCATGCTGGCCTGCGCCATGCCCGCGTCGTTCGACGATTAATTCGGATCCCGAAGTTCGTACGTGTCCAATTGCCACGTCGACTCCATTCCTATTGAATGAGAACCATTCTCGTTAATGGGGTGGAGTGAACATGAGTCGTTGCATTCTGTCGAGCGCGACGCCGCCGCGTCGCGCGACCGCGTCCGTTGCGTTCGCGATGGTGACCTGTGCCGCCGCGCCTGCGTGCGCGGAAGAGGACGAGCCGCGCCACGCGCCGCACCTGAGCCCGATCTTCGTCCACGGCAATCGCGACGCCGGTACGCGCGTCGACCGGTCGGGTTCCGCCAAATACGCGACGCCGCTGCTCGACGTGCCGCAGACGATCACCGTCGTGCCACGCGCGGTGCTCGACGAACAGCAGGCGCTGAGCCTGCGCGACGCGCTGTCGAACGTCGCGGGCATCACGTTCAACGCGGGAGAAGGCGGCGGCGGGTCGGGCGACATGTTCAATATCCGCGGCTTCGGCGCGAACGCGAACCTGCAGCTCGACGGGTTGCGCGACAGTGCGCAGAACAATCGCAGCGACCTGTTCAACATCGAGGCGGTCGAGGTGATCAAGGGGCCGAACTCGGTATTCGGCGGCGCGGGCACGACGGGCGGCTCGGTGAACCTGATCAGCAAGACGCCGAAAGCCGGCGCGCTCACGGAGGCCGGCACGATGCTCGGTACGTCCGGCTACCGCCGCGTGACGCTCGATGCGAACCGGCCGGTGCCCGGCACCGAAGGCCGGGCCGCGTTCCGCCTGAACGCGATGGCGCATGTGAACGACGTGCCGGGCCGCAACGACATCCGCAAGCGCCGCTGGGGCGTCGCGCCGTCGCTCGCGTTTGGCCTCGGCACGCCGACGCGCGTCACGCTCGGCTATTTTCACCAGTACGACAACAACCTGCCCGACTACGGGCTGCCTGCGCACAACGGCCAGGTGCTGGCGGGCATGTCGCGCGACCGCTATTTCGGCTGGCGCAATCTGGATCGCGAACGGATCGCTGCGGATGCCGTCACCGTGAAGGCCGAGCACGACGTGTCGTCCGGCCTGAAGGTGCAGAACCTGAGCCGCTACGCGCACCTGAATCGCGATACGGTGATTTCGGGAGCGCGCGTGAGCCTGGAAGGGCTGCCGCCCGGGCGTTACAAGCCGGCCGGGCCGCAAGGCTACGGCCGCGACGCGTCGACCGCGATGTGGGCGAACCAGACGAACGTGACGAGCACGTTCACGACGTTCGGCGTCGGGCATACGCTCGTCACGGGCTTCGAGATCTCGCGCGAAACGTACGGCCGCACGACCTATTCGTACGGGCTCAACCGGTTCTACCCGGCCGACGGCTTTGCGCTCGCGGCGCCGCCCGGCGTGTGGCGCGGCCCGGCGCAGCGCGAGGACAGTGCCCGCCAGGACACCGCGCTGGTCGTGAAGGCGCTGTACGCGTTCGACACGATCTCGGTCGGCCGCTACTGGGACATCGACGTCGGGCTGCGGCACGACTGGATCGACGACTGGGCGGAAGGGGCCGCGGCCGGCAAGCCCGCCGAGCGCGCGGACAGTTCCGACCGTCACCTGAGCACGCGCGCGGGGCTCGTGTTCAAGCCGACCGACAACGGTCGCGCGTATTTCGCGTACGGCACGTCGTTCAACCCGTCCGCCGAATTTCTCGCGACCTCCGGCTCCGGCGTGAGCGCGGCGACCGCAGCGCTCGCGCCCGAGACGAACGAGAGTTTGGAGCTCGGCGCGAAATGGGAGGGGCTCGCGGGCGTCGCGCTGAACGGCGCGCTGTTCCAGACCGAAAAGAACAACGCACGCGAACGCATGGCCGACGGCAGCTACGCGCTCGTGGGCCGGCAGCGCGTTCGCGGCATCGAGCTCGGGGCCGCCGGCAAGGTGACGCCGCAGTGGGACGTGTTCGCCAACTACACGTATCTCGCGAGCGTCACGCTCAGTTCACCGGCCACGCCGCGCCGCGACGGACAGGCGCTCGGCAACACGCCGCGGCACGCGTTCAACCTGTGGACGACCTATCGGTTGCCGGCCGGCTGGACGGTCGGCTACGGTTCGCACTTCGTCGGCCGGCGCAACGTGACGTCGCAAGGCGACGGCAAGCTCGGCGCGTACTGGGTGCACAACCTGATGGCGTCGTACGACGTGAGCCGCAGGCTGCGCTTCCAGCTGAACGTCGACAACCTGTTCGATCGCGCCTATGTCGAACGTGTGCGGCAGGTGGCGGGAAACGCATCGCAATCGTCGGCCGTCGAGTTCGGCGACGGCCGCTCGGCGATGCTGTCGGCCGTGTACAAGTTCTGAATGCCGCGCCATGCGGTCGGCAGGACGGGCGTCGCCGCTGGCGCCCGCTTGCTGGCTAGCGGGCAAACAACGGGTACGTTGCCGCCGCGATCAGCGCGGTCGCGAGCCACACCACGCTCCACGAGCTGACGGCGAGCAGCGGCGGAATCGCGAGCGGCGTCGCGAACAGCCCGAGATAGACGACCGTGTTCGCCATCCCGAGGGCGGTGCCTGCGTGGTTCGCGCCCGCGAGCGTCGCGAGTTCGGTGTACGCGACACCGTGCCAGGCCGACACGCAGATGCCGGCGAACACGAGGATCGCGACGATCGCGGCGAGCGGCACGTGCGGGCTGCCGGCGGTCGCGGCCGCGAGCAGCGCGAACGATCCGGACGCGACGCAGACCGACCCGCGCAGGTACGCACGCCGGTTGCCGTGCCGGTCGGTATGGCGGCCGCTCCACACGCGCATCACCATCGCGCCCAACTGCAGCGCGACCATCGCCGCGCTGATGCCGGCGAGGCCGAGCCGGCCGAAATCGTGCAGGAACACGGTCGCGAACGTGAGTACCGCGAACTGCGGTGCACACAGCGCGCCGATGCCGAGCACGATGCGCCAGACGCGGCCGCTCGCGAGCGGACTGCGCGCGGGCGCGGCCGGCGATTGGTGCCCGACGGCGCGGTTCGCGTCGGCGGGCGCGGTGGCCGCCGCGTCGGGCGGTTCGTGCAGCCAGCGCCACGTGAGCGCGGCCGATCCGGCACACAGCAGCATCAGCGCGCCGTACACCGCGGCGAAGCCCGCACGCGACGCGAGCGACGGCAGCAGCGCCGCGCCGACGCCGCCGCCGAGCGGCACGGCCGTCTGGCGGATGCTCATCGCGAGCCCGCGTTCGCGCTCGCCGAACCAGCGCATCACCGCGCGTCCGCTCGAGCCGTTCACGCTGCCGCCGAGCAGGCCGACGCAGCACATCGCAGCGACGACGCGCATGAGCGGCGGCACCGCGTGCGTGGCCGGGACGATCGTGGCCACCATCAGCGCCAGCATCGCGGCGGTCGCGACGAGGCCGGTGAGCAGTACGCGACGATCGCCGAAGCGGTCGGCGGCGATCCCCCACGGCAGTTCGGACAGTGCGACGCCGAAGCCGAGCGCGCCGAGCACGAGGCCCAGCGCGCCGTTGTCGAGGTGATAGGCCGAGCGCATCCACACGGCGGTGGTCGGAATGCCCGCCGCGGCGGCGGAAAAGCTCATGTTCGCGGCGACGCCGGCCGCGAGCACGCGCCAGCGATGGGCCGGGCCGCGCGCGTCGCGCGCTGGCAAGGACGAGGACGGGGATGCTAGGCAGGAGGTATCCATGGCGACAGGGCCCGTGTGGAAATTGACATCGCCAGTGTGGCGGCCTACATTCATCCTGAAAATCGGAAAGTTTTTGATGAATCGTTCGATAAAACGGGATGATTGAGATGTCCGGACAAGACCCTGCCCACGGCGAGGTGTCGCTCGTGGCACCCGACGCCACGCTGGCCCGGCCGAACTTCGACGTCGCGGCGCTGCGCAGCCTGGTCGCGGGTGTGGATCTCGGCAGCTTCGCGAAGGCCGCCGATCGCGTCGCGCGTTCGTCGTCGGCGGTGAGCGCGCAGATCCGCAAGCTCGAGGAACAGGCCGGCACGCCGCTGTTCGTGAAGGCCGGCCGCGGGCTCGCGCTGACCGACGCCGGCGACGCGATGCTGCGCTATGCGCGGCGGATGATCGAACTGAACGACGAAGCGGCCGCGGCCGTGCGCGGCGTGAATCTCGACGGCTGGGTGCGGGTCGGCCTTCAGGAGGACTTCGGCGAAGCGATCCTGCCCGACGTGCTCGGGCGTTTCGCGCGTGCGCACCCGAAGGTGAGGATCGAGGCGCGCGTCGCACGCAATGCCGAGTTGCTCGAGCGGCTCGACGCGAACCAGCTCGATCTCGCGCTCGTGTGGGGCGACCCGGCGTCGGCGGCGCTGGTGTCGCGCGCGGGCATCGACAGCGACGCGATCGCGCAGGTGCCGATGCAGTGGATCGCGGGTGGCGCGAGCGGTTTCGGCGTGCCGGACGCCGACGGACCGGCGGATGCGGTCGACGACGGCGCCGCGCGTCTGCGTGCGATGCACGCATCGGGCGAGCCGTTGCCGCTCGTCGTGTTCGACCGGCCGTGCCGCTTCTTCGGCGCGGCGACCGATGCGCTCGACCGTGCGGGCGTGCCGTGGCGCGTCGCGTTCACGACGCCGAGCCTGGCCGGGCTGTGGGCGGCGGCGGCGGCCGGCCTCGGGCTGACCGTGCGCTCGCACTACGGGCTGCCCGCGTCGGTGCGTGTGCTCGACGCGGCGTCGTCCGGGCTGCCGGCACTGCCGGGCCTGCCGCTGATGCTGCTGCGGCGGACGTCGTCGGCGACGCCGACCGTCGAGCGGCTCGCGCGGATCGTCACGCAGGCGGTGCGGGACGCGACGCGAGGGGACGCGGGGGCGCTGGCGGCGTGATGGCGATCGACGCGCCTGCGCCCGGCTGGGCGTTCGGCCTATTGGAGGGACGGGGCGAATGTCGTGACAATGGTGGATCACTCAACGGAGGCCATCATGCAAGTTGCCACTGTCCCGGAAGCCGCGCTCGATCTTCAGCGGCTTCTCGATGCCGCGATCGCCGGCGAACGCGTCGTGATCATGCAGGACGGCAAGCAGTCGGTCCGGCTCGTGCCGCTCAAGCCGATTCATCATTACGGGCTCCTCGAGGGGCAGATATGGATCGCGGACGACTTCGACGCACCGCTTCCCGATGATTTGCTGGATGCGTTCGAAGGAAAGTGATGCGGCTGCTATTCGATACGCACATCTTTCTCTGGATGTGGGCC
This sequence comes from Burkholderia sp. Bp9015, assembly GCF_003853505.1. Taxonomy (NCBI): domain Bacteria; kingdom Pseudomonadati; phylum Pseudomonadota; class Betaproteobacteria; order Burkholderiales; family Burkholderiaceae; genus Burkholderia; species Burkholderia sp. Bp9015. The sequence continues at coordinate 37,198 of NZ_QTPZ01000035.1, read as the reverse complement.
AATGATCCGAAATTGAGCGCTCGCGCGCGCAATCTGATTGCCGAAGCCGACGAGGTGTTCATCAGCAGCGCGAGCATCTGGGAAGTCGCGATCAAGGCCGGGACGGGAAAGCTGGACGTGGATGTGGACCGGATGGTCGAAGCGATTGCGATGAGCCGATATCGGGAGCTGCCGGTTCGGGCCGCGCACGGCGCGGCCGTGCGCTATCTGCCCCACTACCATCGCGATCCGTTCGACCGCTTGCTGGTCGCGCAGGCCTGGTCCGAACCGATGCTGCTCATCACCGCCGACGGCCATCTTGCGCAGTATGGCGCGTCGCGGATTCTGACGGTCTGAAACAGTTTTCGAAGCGAAATCCTACGCTGCCGCGACCGTCTGCGCCGACGCCTCCAGCGCCGCGCACAGCTTGCCGAGCCTCTCCCGCAACCCCGCGCTCGCCGGCACGAACGGCAACCGCAGCCCGTCCTCGCACCACCCCTGCGCAGCCAGCACCGCCTTCACCGGCGCCGGATTCGGCTCGGCGAACAGCGCCGCGACGAGCGGCTGCAGCGCGACCGACAGCCGTCGCGCGTCGGCGAGCCGGCCGTCGCGCAGGAGCGCGTGGATGCGCACGTGCCATTCGGGCAGCACGTGCGCGCTGCTGGCGATCGCGCCATGCGCGCCGGCACACAGCGCGGCGAAGTTCTGGTTGTCGTCGCCGGAGAGAATTGCGAGCGGCGTCTCGTGCACGAGACGGCTCATCCGTTCGAGCGTCCCGCCGCATTCCTTGATGCCCGCGACGCGCGGATCGCGCGCGAGCGCCTGCAGCGTCTCCAGTTCGACGTTCACGCCGGTGCGATACGGGATGTTGTAGACGAGGACCGGCAGGTCGGCCGCCTCGACGATCGCCTCAATGTGGCGGCGGATCCCGTCTTGCGTCGGCCGAACGTAGACGGGCGGCGTGACGAGCAGCCCGTCGGGCCGCAGCGCGGCGAGTTCGCGTGCGCGGGCGGCTGCGAAGTGCGTCGCGCTCGCGGTGAGGCCGACGACGATCGGCAGGTCGGGCACCGCATCGCGCAGCGTCGCGAACACGGCGTCCTGTTCGCGCGCGTCGAGCAGCACGCCTTCACCGGTCGTCGCGCCCGCGACGAACCCGGCGACGCCCACCGCCGCATAGTGACGCGCGAGCCGCGCGAGCGCGCCGTGGTCGACCTCGCCGTCGTGGAACGGCGTGACGAGCGGCAGCCAGATACCTTCGAAACGTGTGTACATGCAAAGCCTCATGGTGGAAACGGAGTGGGAAGGAACCGTTCCGCCGGCGGGGTGCCGGAGCGAGGCGTGCGAGCAAGGAGAAAGAAACGACCTGCGGGCATCCCGTCCGGCATTCGCCTGACGGGACGCGACGCCCCCGTCAGTCGAGGTGTCGTTTTTTCAGTTTCAGCCCGGCCGCGCGCGCGCCTGCCGCGATGGCGGCAAGGATCGACGGCGAACGCGGGGCAACGGACATGGATGAACCGTGAAAGGGGCTGAACGGCGATCTTAACACCGGATCCGGCGCGTACGCGAGCGACGCGCCCCTACTTAGCAGAATTCGAGATTTGCTTTCCACGACAGATTGGAAAGTGCGTCGCGCCCGGCCGTTAAAATGCCCGCTTACGTTTCGATGACAGCGCGTACGCGTGCCGTCACGCATATCCACCACCACTGGAAACGGGGCATATCACGATGGCAAGCATCAAGGGGATCGGCCGCTGGCTGCACACGGGCGCCGCGGCGGCGCTGGTCGTGGCGGCCACGGCCGCGCATGCGGACACGTCGATCCTGAACGTGTCGTACGACGTGACGCGCGAGCTGTACAAGGACATCAACACGAGCTTCGCCGCCGCCTACAAGCAGCAGACGGGTGAAACGGTGACGATCAAGCAGTCGCACGGCGCGTCGAGCGCGCAGGCGCTGTCGGTGTTGCAGGGGCTGCAGGCCGACGTCGTGACGATGAACCAGCCGAACGACATCGACCTGCTCGCCGAGCGCGGCCAGCTGCTGCCGAAGGATTGGCGCGCGCGCTTCCCCGACGGCAGCTCGCCGTACTCGACGACGATGGTGTTCCTCGTGCGCAAGGGCAATCCGAAGGCGATCAAGGACTGGAGCGATCTCGCGAAGCCGGGCGTGCAGGTGATCATCGCGAACCCGAAGACGTCGGGCAACGGCCGCTACGCGTACCTCGCCGCGTGGGGCTACCAGAAGCAGAAAGGCGCGACCGACCAGCAGGCGCTCGACTTCGAGAAGGCGATCTTCCGCAACGTGCCGGTGCTGGACTCGGGCGGCCGCGGCGCGACGACGACCTTCACGCAGCGCGGCATCGGCGACGTGCTCGTCACGTTCGAGAACGAAGTCGCGCTGATGGACACCGGCGCGTCGGGAGCGGAATTCGACGCCGTGTATCCGTCGGCGAGCATCCTCGCGGAGCCGCCCGTCGCCGTCGTCGACAAGGTCGTCGACAAGAAGGGCACGCGCAAGGTCGCGCAGGCGTATCTCGACTACCTGTACACGCCGCAGGCGCAGGAGATCATCGCGCAGCACCATCTGCGCCCGCGCGACGCGACCGTGCTGAAGAAGCATGCGGCCGAGTTCAAGCCGCTGAAGACGTTCAGCGTCGAGCAGGTTTTCGGCAGCTGGGCGAATGCGCAGAAGACCCACTTCGCCGACGGCGGCACGTTCGACCGCGTGATCGTCGACCGCAAGTAAGTTCGGCGGCAGGCGGCAGGCCGCAAGCCCCAGGCCGCGCCGCGAGCACGCCGAACGACCGCGAAGCCGGCCGCCCATGCGGCCGGCTTTTTTTCGCGCCGCACGCGCAAGGCCCGCTCCGCATCGCTGCGCATTCCCGGCCGCCGCCCGCGCGTGCTACGCTCATCGCCTCCTTGCTCCAGGCCCTCGCGAGATGAACGTCGATTCGTCCTCCCCAGCCTCCCGCGGCCGCGGCCGCAAGATCTGGTCGGGCACCCGCCCCGTGATCGCGTACGGGATGCCGCCGCTCGGCTGGCGCGACCTCTATCACCGCGCGCTGACGGTGAGCTGGCCCGTATTCTTCCTGTCGCTCGCGGTGCTGTTTCTGCTGCTCAACGGCGGCTTCGCGACGCTCTACCTGCTCGGCCACGCGCCGATCGCGAACCAGTCGCCGGCCGGGTTCGCCGGCGCGTTCTTCTTCAGCGTCGAGACACTCGCGACGGTCGGTTATGGCGACATGCATCCGCAGACCGTCTACGCGCACGTCGTCTCGACCTTCGAGATCTTCATCGGGATGTCGGGCATCGCGCTCGCGACCGGCCTCGTGTTCGCGCGCTTCTCGCGGCCGCAGGCGAAGATCCTGTTCGCACGTTACGCGATCGTGCGGCCGCTGAACGGGCGGATGACGCTGATGGTGCGCGCCGCGAATGCGCGCCAGAACGTGATCGCCGAAGCGCAGGCGAAACTGCGGCTGATGCGCGTCGAAGGCACGCACGAGGGTTATATGCTGCGCAAGATCCACGACTTGCCGCTCGTGCGCAACGAGCATCCGATCTTCCTGCTCGGCTGGAACCTGATGCACGTGATCGACGAAACGAGCCCGCTGTTCGGCGAGACGGCCGAGTCGCTCGCCGCGCGCGACGCGTCGCTGCTGATCACGATCGAGGGCTCCGACGAGACGACCGCGCAAGTCATGCAGGCGCGCTACTCATGGACGCATGCGGAGATCCGCTGGCGTCATCGCTATGTCGACCTGATGCACGACGAAGGCGGCATCACGCACATCGACTACACGCATTTTCACGAAGTCGTGCCGGTCGACACCGATACGGACGAGCGCGGCTCGCCGGGCGTGGTGGTCGAGGCCGGCACGGCCGCGCAGACGCCCGGGCCGGCTGCATGACGGCCGTGAACGGTGCGAACGGGCGCCGGCCTTCGGGCGCGGTCGCCGCGACGGAAGGCCGTGCCGTTCACGCGTCACGCATGCAGCAGGCGCGCCGCTTCGCGCTGTTCGACCGCGACCGCGCGGCGATGGCCGTCGCGATCCTCGGCGCGCGCGACGTAGTCGCCGAGCACGCCTTCGTGCGGCAGCAGGTGCGCGTCGAACGCGATCTTCAGCGTGCTGGCGAGCAGCAGGTCGGCCGCGGTGAAATGATCGCCGACGAGCCAGCGGCTGTGGGCGAGCGTTTGCGCGAGCGCACGCTGCACGCGCGTGATGTTGCCCCAGCCGAAGGCGACCGGATTGCCCGACGCGCCGGTGAATTTCTCGGCCATCGCCGGCTCGAGGCAGGTGGGCGTGAAGAACATCCACTGCAGGAAGCGGCCGCGCAGCGGATCGTCCGGTGCAATGCCGAGCCCGGCGCCCGGGCAGCGATCGGCGAGATAGAGCAGCACGGCGCCGGATTCGGCGAACGGTTCGCTGCCGTCGTCGAGCGCGGGTAGCTTGGCCATCGGATTGACCTGGACGAACGCGTCGCTGCCCTGTTCGTGCGATCGCAAGTCGATCGGCACGAGCTCGTAGACGGCGCCGATTTCCTCCAGCATCCACAGTGCCCGGAATGCCCGGGTCTTCGGCCAGTAGTAGAGCTTCATCGCGCCTCCGCGTATGGGTGTGCGTGTCGGGTCGGTGGATGCTCAAGCGTACCCGAGCGGGAGAGGTTCGGACAGGGGCGGACGGCGAGAATGGCGGAGCCTGGCGTGGGCGCGTGTCGTGCGTGTCCGGGCGGATGCGGGCGGGTAGGGAATTTCCCGCAAAGCCTGGTATGGCGGAAGTTCATGAATTAACTAGTCATGAAACAACTAGTTTGAGATTGACGTATGCGTGCTCGGCTGCAGCGGTCACGACCCTGCTGTTCCGCTGGCTTTGCAGCAGCGTCGGCGGCTGCCCGCACGAGTCCGGTCGATGGCCGTCGGCGGGGCGCGAAACGAGGAAACCGGGTGACCCTGCGCGGGTCGACCGACTGACTGAATTCAAGGCGATGCGATCGTATTCGACGAGCCAGGCGCTGCGTGATGCGCGGCGTTGCCGGTTCGATCGCGCACGGAGAACGGCAACGAATGGCGAACGACGATCGCACCACGATCATTCCCCGGCGCACGCCGGAATCGGCCGCGATGCGCGCCGAGCTCGGGCGGACGATGGCGATCACCGCGCGGCTCAACCGTCTGACGTTCGACGATGCGCACGACGTCCGGACATTGTTCGGAGAACTGATCGGAAGGGCGGTGGACGACGGTTTTCTGCTGATCCCGCCGTTTTATGCGACGGGCGGCGCCGATACGCGGATCGGCCGCAACGTGTTCATCAACCAGAACTGCACGTTCTATGACCTCGGCGGCCTCGACATCGGCGACGACGTGATGATCGGGCCGAACGTCAGTCTCATCACGTCGGGCCATCCGGTCGAGCCGTCCCGCCGGCGCGACGCCGTCGTCGCCCGGCCGATCGTGATCGGGAGCAACGTGTGGATCGGCGCGGGTGCGACGATCATCGGCGGCGTGACGGTCGGCGAGAACTCGGTTGTCGGCGCGGGTGCCGTCGTGACGCGCGACGTTCCGCCGAATACGCTGGTTGGCGGAAACCCGGCGCGGATCATCCGTTCGATTGCCGAATGACCGCGCTTGCGGGCGCCGTCCGCTTCGGCGCGGATGTGGACAACCGGGTTTCCGCCCACTCGAAATGCTGTGGATTCGAACGGTGAGCGTGCGTCCGGAGGCCGAATTTGCGGGGCTTTCCGGCATCCGGCGCCGATCGCGGGCAGGTGCGTGAACCGACGTTGCCGCAGCGCCCGCGATGAATTTTTTCGCCGCGTCGGTTGTGGATATCCCGGCCTCGAAACCACTCGGCAGACTGTGCATTTCACCGGTGAGTGCGACCGGATGCGGCCGGATGCGCGATGCAGGGTGTGGACAACCGGGAATCGCGACGAAGAAAAATGCTGTGCCTTTGACCGGTGAGCGCCGCCGACCGATCGCGCGTGAGACTTGCCTGGTGCGGACTTCCGGGCGTCGCGCGAAATCCGGAGCGCCGCGCATTCTAACGGCGAGTGCGGAGCGGCGATAGAGCCGCGCGCTCATCGCGGTGTGGATATCCTGCCGTGGAATTCACTCGAAGCGCTGTGTATTTCAATGGTGAGCGTCGGTACCCGGACAGGCCAGGTGTCGCCTTGCGTGCCCGTTCCCGATCTTCGACGCGACTTCGGGGTCGCGCATTCTAACCGCACACGCGATCGCGCGTGCCATTCGCGTGCTTGCCGCGATGTGGATATCCGATCGCCGAAAGCAGTCGACGTGCTGTGTCTTTCGGTGGAGAGGGCGCGCGCGTGCTGCTCTGCCGCGTCGGTGCGACTGCGGATGCGTGGGCCTCGGCGTGGTTGCAGGTGCTGCCGGTCACGCCTGAATCGGCGCTTTCGTGCGATACCGTGCCTTCGTTCACCGTAGAATTTCACAGCGTTCCGAGTGGTCGCGGATCGAGCTATCCACACCCGAATCGGCACCCGCGTTCGACTGCAATTCCGTCGCTCACCGTCGAATTTCACAGTGTTCAGAGTGGTCGTGGATCGAGCTATCCGAACCGAATCGGTGTCCTAGTTCGACTGCCATGCCTTCGCTCACCATCGAATTTCACAGTGTTCCGAGTGGTTGCGGATCGAGCTGTCCACACCCGAATCGGCACCCTCGTTCGACCGCCGTGCCGTCGCTCACCGTTGCAAGTCACAGCGTCTCGAGTGGTCGCGGATCGAACTATCCACACCTGAATCGGCACCCTCGTTCAATCGCCGTGCAGTCACTCACCGTTGCAAATCACGGCGTTTGGCGTTGTCGTGTGGCGGGCTGTTCGCATCCGGATCGGCGCTCTCGTTTGATCGGGTGCCGGCGCTCACCGTCGAGATGCACAGCGTTTCGAGTCGTCGCGGGTTGGGCTGTCCACACCCGGATCGGCATCCTTGTGCGATTGCGTGCCGATGCTCATCATCGAAATTCACTGGATTTTCAGCGCCTGGTGTGGGCGATATCCAAACCCGTGCCGGCACCTCGTCCGGCGACGCGACTGCATGCGCCGACGAACGCCAAGGCCGTGCGGGCGCTTGCGGAGGCGGGCCCATCCACACTGAAGCGCGCTGTCCCGCGTCGCCCGGACGCTCCGAAACGTCGCGAGGGCGGACGGCGGTGTGGATATCGCGCTGCCGAATCGACTCGCAAACCTGTGCATCCCACAGGTGAGGACGAACGCCGCGTCGTCGGGGCAGGAATCCGACGGTGTGGATATCTCCCGCCAACATCGACTCGCCGCGCTGTGAATTTCGACGGTGAGCGTCGGCATCCGCTCGAACCGCGGACCGATCGAGGTGTGGACATCCGGCCTCCGGCGCGACTCGAAACCCTGTGCAACCGAATGGTGAGCGCGCGGGCCAGCCCGAAACGCAGCCCCGGCATTGTGGACATCCCGCACCCGCGATCAATCCGAACGCTGTGCATTCGATGGGTGAGGGCTCGCCCGTTCCGCCCCCCGAGCCCTTGCCGCACGGTCTGCGAGCGCCCGCCGCCGCGCCCGCGGCCCGCCTCCCGCGCATTCCGGCCTTTTCGAGGCAACCCGCCTGCCCACCCCGACACGCCCCGAACAGCCGCCCGCCACCCCGCGCGAAAAATCTCTCGATTTCCGACCGAAACCTGCGCAGTTTTTCTCGCTCCGGCGTCATCCGAGCAAGATGAGAAAAAACTTTCTCGTCTCCCCGCGAAAAAATAGAGCCATCCAGCCGCAGCCCCGGCCGGCGTCGCCCGACGCCCCGTGCGCGGCCCAGAACACACAATCAGGAGACATCCCCATGACCGCCCGCCTGCCCGTCGACGGCACGCCCGCTCTATCCGACTACCGCCTGACCGACAACCTGACCGCCACGCGCGGCCGGATCTTCCTGACCGGCACGCAGGCGCTGGTCCGCCTGCTGCTGATGCAGCGCGCAGCCGATACCGCGCAGGGCCTGAACACGGCCGGCTTCGTCAGCGGCTACCGCGGCTCGCCGCTCGGGATGGTCGACCAGCAGCTGTGGAAGGCGAAGAAACTGCTCGACGGCAGCGGCGTGCGCTTCCTGCCCGCGATCAACGAGGAACTCGGCGGCACCGCCGTGCTCGGCACGCAGCGCGTCGAGGCGGACCCGGAGCGCACCGTCGATGGCGTGTACGCGATGTGGTACGGCAAGGGCCCCGGCGTCGACCGCGCCGGCGACGCGCTGAAGCACGGCAACGCATACGGTTCGTCGCCGCACGGCGGCGTGCTGGTGGTGGCCGGCGACGACCATGGCTGCGTGTCGTCGTCGATGCCGCACCAGAGCGACTTCGCGATGATCGCGTGGCACATGCCGGTCGTGAACCCGTCGAACATCGCCGACATGCTGGAGTTCGGCCTGTACGGCTGGGCGCTGTCGCGCTACTCGGGCGCATGGGTCGGCTTCAAGGCGATCTCGGAAACCGTCGAGTCGGGCTCGACCGTCGATCTCGACGCGCTGCAGACGCAATGGCCGGCGCCGGCGGGCTTCACACCGCCGGCGGGCGGCCTGCACAACCGCTGGCCCGACCTGCCGAGCCTCACGATCGAAGCGCGCCTCGCCGCGAAGCTCGACGCGGTGCGCCACTTCGCGCGCACCAACAGCATCGACAAATGGATCGCGCCGAGCGCGCACGCGAACGTCGGCATCGTCACGTGCGGCAAGGCGCACCTCGACCTGATGGAGGCGCTGCGCCGGCTCGACCTCACCGTCGCCGACCTGGAAGCGGCCGGCGTGCGGATCTACAAGGTCGGCCTGTCGTATCCGCTCGAAATGACACGGATCGAAACCTTCGTCGACGGCCTGTCGGAAGTGCTCGTCATCGAAGAGAAGGGCCCGGTGATCGAGCAGCAGATCAAGGACTACCTGTACAACCGCGCGGACGGTGCGCGCCCGCGCGTGCTCGGCAAGCACGACGCCGAAGGCGCGTGCCTGCTGTCCGAGCTCGGCGAGCTGCGCCCGTCGCGGATCCTGCCGGTGTTCGCCACCTGGCTCGCGCGGCACAAGCCGGCGCTCGACCGGCGCGAGCGCGTCGTCGATCTCGTCGCGCCGCAGATCCTGTCGAACGAGGCGGACGCGGTGAAGCGCACGCCGTACTTCTGCTCGGGCTGCCCGCACAACACGTCGACGAAGGTGCCGGAAGGCTCGATCGCGCAGGCCGGCATCGGCTGCCACTTCATGGCGTCGTGGATGGAGCGCGACACGACGGGCCTGATCCAGATGGGCGGCGAGGGCGTCGACTGGGCCGCGCACGCGATGTTCACCAACACGAAGCACGTGTTCCAGAACCTCGGCGACGGCACCTACTTCCATTCGGGCATTCTCGCGATCCGCCAGGCGGTCGCCGCGAAAGCGAACATCACGTACAAGATCCTCTACAACGACGCGGTCGCGATGACGGGCGGCCAGCCGGTCGACGGCAGCATCTCGGTGCCGCAGATCGCGCGGCAGGTCGAGGCGGAAGGCGTGTCGCGCTTCGTCGTGGTGTCCGACGAACCGGAGAAGTACGACGGTCATCACGGGCTGTTCCCGAAGGGCACGACGTTCCATCACCGCAGCGAACTCGACGCGGTGCAGCGCGAGCTGCGCGAGACGCCGGGCGTCACCGTGCTGATCTACGACCAGACCTGCGCGGCCGAGAAGCGCCGCCGCCGCAAGAAGGGCGAATTCCCCGACCCGGACAAGCGGCTGTTCATCAACGACGCGGTATGCGAAGGCTGCGGCGACTGCGGCGTGCAGTCGAACTGCCTGTCGGTCGAACCGCTCGAGACGCCGCTCGGCCGCAAGCGCCGCATCGACCAGTCGTCGTGCAACAAGGACTACTCGTGCGTGAACGGCTTCTGCCCGAGCTTCGTGACGGTCGAAGGCGCGGCGCTGAAGAAGGCCGCGGGCGCGGCGTTCGACGAAGCCGCGCTCGCCGTGCGCGTCGACGCGCTGCCGGTGCCCGCGACCCATCTCGACGCGGCGCCGTACGACATGCTGGTCACGGGCGTGGGCGGCACGGGCGTCGTGACGGTCGGCGCGCTGATCAGCATGGCCGCGCACCTCGAAGGCAAGAGCGCGTCGGTGCTCGACTTCATGGGCTTCGCGCAGAAGGGCGGCTCGGTGCTGTCGTTCGTGCGGATCGCGTCGAGCGACCGGTGGCTGAACCAGGTGCGCATCGACACGCAGCAGGCCGACGTGCTGCTCGCGTGCGACATGGTCGTCGGCGCGAGCGCCGAGGCGCTGCAGACGGTGCGCCACGAGCGCACGCGGATCGTGGTCAACACGCACCGGATTCCGAACGCGTCGTTCGTGCAGAACCCCGACGCGAACCTGCACGCGGATGCGCTGCTCGAAAAAATGCATCACGCGGCCGGCGACGGCTACCTGTCGAGCTGCGACGCGCAGGCGCTCGCCGCGAAATTCCTCGGCGACTCGATCGGCGCGAACATCCTGATGCTCGGCTACGCGTGGCAGCTTGGCCTCGTGCCGGTGTCGCTCGCCGCGATGATGCGCGCGATCGAGCTGAACAACGTCGCGGTGCCGATGAACAAGCTCGCGTTCGCGATCGGCCGGATGGCGGCCGGCGACGCGGCGGGCCTCGACGCATTGTGGAACGCGCGTCACGCGGTGGCCGTGCACGCCGCGCCGGAGACGCTCGCCGAGCTGATCGCCGATCGCGAGGCGCGCCTCGACGCCTACGGCGGCGTGCGTTACGTCGAGCGCTACCGCGCACTGGTGAACGCGGCGCGCGCGAAGGGCGACGATGCGCTGACGCGTGCGGTCGCGACGACGTTCTACCGGCTGCTCGCGGTGAAGGACGAATACGAGGTTGCCCGGCTGTATGCGGACGGCGCGTTCCGCACGGCGCTCGAAGCGCAGTTCGAAGGCGTGCCGGGGCAGGACTATCGCGTGAAGTTCAATCTGGCGCCGCCGACGGTCGCGAAGGCCGGCCGCGACGGCAGCGTGCCGAAGAAGCGCGTGTTCGGCCAGTGGATGTGGCCGGTGCTCGGCACGCTCGCGCGCGTGCGCAGTCTGCGCGGCACGTGGCTCGATCCGTTCGGCCGCACGGCCGAGCGCAGGATGGAGCGCGCGCTCGCGGACGACTACGAAACCACGCTCACGCGCGCGCTCGCCGCGGTGACCGCCGGCAATGCGGCGCAGGTCGCGCAACTGGCCGATCTGCATGCCCGCGTGCGCGGCTTCGGTCACGTGAAGGTGCGCAACCTCGCGGGCGTGAAGCGTGCGGAGCGCGAGCTCGCGCTGCAGGTCGGCATCGACGCGGCGACGAGTGCGGCAGTGCAGCACGCGCTCGACGAGATGAAGGGCGCGGGAATGCTGAAGGGGATTCCGGTCGTCGTCGCGAAGTAACGCCGCGGCGGGCGGATGTGAAAACGGCGACGCTCGTGCGTCGCCGTTTTTTTTGAGCGGCCGTGCAATCGCACCGCGGCGCAGCCGCTCAGACGAGTCCTTTCTTGCGCGTCGACAGTGCCGTTTCCGACAGGTCGATCTCGCGGATCAGCTTCGTCAGCGTCTCGTCGGAAATCCTGCTTTCGCTGCGCATCCGGTACAGCACCGAACGTTCCGCGCGCACCGCCGCGATCCGCATCTGCAGTTCCATCGTCTCCGCCTGCTTGGCTTGCGCGCGCGGGGTCGGGCCGTCGTCGGCGAGCGCGGCGAGGCGGCGGCGGTACTGGTCCATCACGCGCGCCGAGATGTCCGCGCAGCGCGCGGCGCCCGATTCGTCGAGATCGGCCGAGATCGCGTCGTGCGACGAGTCGATCGCGCGGATCGCGGCCTGCGCGGCGGCCGCGCGCGCGGTGCGCTCCTCGTCGGCGAGCGGGTTGCGCGTCGAGCGCACGCCGCGCAGCAGCAGCGGCAGGCCGATCACCGCGACGATCAGCGAACCGAGAATCACCGCCGATGCGACGAAGATCGCGGTGTCGCGCCCGGGCAGCGGCGCGCCGTCAGACAGCGCGACGGGGATCGACAGCACGCCCGCGAGCGTGACCGCGCCGCGCACGCCGCCGACCGTCATCACCGCGATCGTGCGCACGCCGGCCATCGTGCCCGCGAGGCCGTGGCGCGCGGCGCGGCGGCTCGCGATCCAGCGCAGCAGCCAGACCCACAGGAAGCGGATCGCATACAGCGCGATCATCATCGCGCACACGTTGAAGATCATCCGGCCGACGAGCGCGTCGCTCGTGTGGTGCGCGTCGACGAGCGCGCGGCCGATGATGTGCGGCAACTGCAGCCCGAGCATGATGAACACCATGCCGTTGAACACGAACTCGATCATCGCCCACGTGCTTTCGGCCCGCACGCGAGACGCGACGGTGCTTTTGCGGGAGAAGCTCGTGTAGTTCATCATCATCCCCGCCGACACGGCCGCGAGCACGCCCGACAGGTCGAGATGCTCGGCGAACAGATAGGCGGCGAACGGCACGAGCAGCGTCATCACGATGCCGGGGGCCGGATCGCCTTCCTGCTCGGCATTCAGGAAGCGCGTCGACAGCGCGCTGAACCCCCACGACACGAGCGCGCCCGTCGCGAGCCCGCCGGCGGCGACGATCACGAACGTGATCGACGCATCGCGCAGCGAGAACATGCCGGTGAGCGCGGCCGCGACCGCGAACTTCAGCGCGACCAAGCCCGACGCGTCGTTCATCAGCGCCTCGCCTTCCAGGATGTGCATCAGTTGCGGCGGGATCCGTCCCTTGCCGGCGATGCCCGACAGCGCGACCGCGTCGGTGGGCGACAGCACGGCCGCGAGCGCGAACGCGATCGGCAGCGGCAACTCGGGTATCAGCCAGTGCGCGAAGTAGCCGACTGCGAGTACCGTCATGAACACGAGCCCGAACGCGAGCATCAGGATAGCGCGGCGCTGCAGGTACAGCTCGCGTTTCGGAATCCGCCAGCCGTCCGCGAACAGCAGCGGCGGAATGAACAGCAGCATGAAGATTTCGGGATCGAACGTGACGTGCAGGTTCAGCTTCGGCCACGCGAGCATCGCGCCGAACGCGATCTGCATCAGCGGCAGCGGAAGCTGCAACGGCAGGATGCGTGTGACCGCGCCGGACAGCGCGACGGTCAGCAGCAGGATCAGGACTGTGAAGACGATTTCCATCGAGACGGCGATTGCGGAGAATGAAACGACCGTACGGAGTTTAGCGTGACGACGCGGCGGGTGCGTTCGAGTGCGCCGGTGCGCATGCACGTGAACGGTGCATCCGGCCTGCGCCATGCTGGTGCGGCGGCGCCGCACGCAGGCGCGGCGCGCGTATTCGGCCCTTGCACGGACCTTGCTTGATGCTTGCCTACCGTCCGGCACCGGCCGGACAACCGAGGATTCCACCATGACATTGCGCGCGCCGTCTCAACCAACCGCCGCGTTCGGCTGCATCACCAGGAGGGCGCCATGACGATCGCGCAACAGGAGCGTCCGGCCACCGCATCGCCGTATCGTTTCGAGCGGGAGATGAGCTCCGGCCTCGAGCGCCTGGCGACGCAGCATCACGACCTGTCGCTCACGACCGTGTTCCAGCCGATCTTCAGCCTGTCGCACCAGCGCGCGGTGGGCTACGAGGCGCTGCTGCGCGCGCATGATGCGCTCGACCGCGCGGTGTCGCCGCTCGACGTGTTCGGCGAGGCCGCGCGCCAGGGCGAGTTGCTGCAGCTCGACCGGCTCGCGCAGGCGCTGCATCTCGAGAACTTCGCGCTGCTCGGCGCCGAGCGCGAGTGGCTGTTCCTCAACGTGCATCCGGGCGTGCTGACCGACCCGTTCCAGGCCGCCGCGCTGTTCGCGAACCTGAAGCGGATCGGCATGCCGCCGCGCCGCGTCGTGCTCGAAGTGCTCGAACAGCGCGCGGAAGACGTCGAGCGGCTCGCCGAGGCCGTGCGCGAATTCCGCGCGCAGGGTTTCCTGATCGCGCTCGATGATTTCGGCGCCGGTCACTCGAACCTCGAGCGGATCTGGCAGCTGAACCCGGACATCGTGAAGCTCGACCGGATCATGCTGTCCCACGCGGCGCACCGCACGGGGCTCACCGCGATCCTGCACGGGCTCGTCACGCTGCTGCACGAGGCCGGCAAGCTGGTGCTCGTCGAGGGGATCGAGACCGAGCACGACGCGCAGATCGCGCTGTCGTGCGAGGCCGATTTCGTGCAGGGCTATTTCTTCGGCCGCCCGGCCCCCGGGCTGCCCGACAGCGCGGCCGCGACCGGTTGCATCGGCGAGCTGACCGAGCGCTTTCGCCAGCAGACCGAAGCGCGCGAGCGGCGCGACGCGCAGCGGCTCGCGCCATACCTGCGCGCGTTCGAGCGCGCGGCCGAGCGGGTGGCGGCCGGCGAGCCGCTCGACGAGGTGTGCTGGAACTTCCTCGCGCTCGACGATGCCGCGCGCTGCTTCCTGCTCGACGCGCGCGGCCGGCAGGCCGGCCGCAACGTCGTGCTGCGCGCGGACCGCGCGCTCGCCGAGGCGCGCTTCTCGCCGCTGTCGGATGCGCAGGGTGCGAACTGGCTGCGCCGGCCGTATTTCCGCACGGCGATCGCCGAGCCCGGACGCGTGCAGGTGACGCGCCCGTACCTGTCGATCAACGAGGCGCAGCCGTGCGTGACGCTGTCGGTGGCGGTGCGCATCGGCGATGCGCAGCACGTGCTGTGCGGCGATATCGACTGGATCGACGAGGAAGCGGGCGGCGCATAGCGACGGCGTCGCGCTGGCGCGGTTCATGCCGCTCGGCTAGGATGCGCGAATTGTCCTGACGATTCGCGAGCCGCCGATGAACCGCACCGCCGCTTCCTCCGTTCTCCTCGAAGTGATCGCCACCACCGTCGGCGACGCGAAGGCCGCTGCCCGCGCGGGCGCCGACCGGCTCGAACTCGTGACCGCGATCAGTGAAGGCGGGCTCACGCCGAGCGTCGGCCTGATCGAGGCCGTCGTGGCCGCCGTGGCGATCCCGGTGAACGTGATCGTGCGCCCGCACAGCCGCGCGTTCATCTACGAAGCCGACGACCTGCGCGTGATCGAGCGCGACGTGCGCGCGGCCGTCGCGGCTGGTGCGAACGGCGTCGTGTTCGGCGCGCTCGATGCGCGCGGCGACGTCGATCTCGATGCGCTCCAGCGCATCGCGGCGGCCGCGGACGGGCGCGACCTGACGTTCCATCGCGCGTTCGACGTGTCGCGCGACCTCAATGCCGCGTTCGACGCGCTGCTGCGCGTGCCGGCGGTCACGTCGGTGCTGACCTCGGGCGGCCATCCGTCGGTGCTCGACGCGGTCGCGACGATCACGCGGCTGGTGCGCCAGGCGGCAGGCTCGACCTGCACGGTGCTGGCCGGCTCGGGCCTCACGATCGACGCGGTCGGCGATTTCGTTCGCGCGACCGGCGTGCGCGCGGTGCACTTCGGCTCGGGCGTGCGGCCGCGCGGCGAGGTGCTGGCGCCGGTCGACGAACAGCGCGTCGCGCGCGTGCGCGCGGCGCTCGACGGCGCGGCCGCACACGTGTGACGCGCAGGCGGAAGTCGCGCCGACGCGCACGCTGACGATCGGGCTCGACGCTTCGATCCGGCGCGCGGGCAAGACCGCGATGCGCGACGCGCAGGCCGGCCCGGCGCAGAATCGGACAAAAAAAACCGGGGCATGCCCCGGTCTTCTCGTCTGCAACCTTCGCAGAACGACGCGAGGCCGGCGCTTACGCGTTCTCCGCCAGCGCGTCGGCCTGGCTCGCGCGGATGCCGAGGCGCTCGAACAGCGCGCGGTCGCGCTGCGTCTGCGGGTTGCTCGTGGTCAGCAGCTGGTCGCCGTAGAACATCGAGTTCGCGCCCGCGAGGAAGCACATCGCCTGCATCGCGTCGTCGAGCTGCTCGCGGCCGGCCGACAGCCGCACGACGGCCTTCGGCATCGTGATGCGCGCGACCGCGATCGTGCGCACGAACTCGAACGGGTCGAGCGGTGCGGTGCCTTCGAGCGGCGTGCCCTCGATCGCGACGAGGTTGTTGATCGGCACCGACTCCGGATACGGGTTCAGGTTCGCGAGCTGCGAGATCAGGCCCGCGCGTTCGCGGCGCGATTCGCCCATCCCGATGATGCCGCCGCAGCACACGTTGATGCCCGCGTCGCGCACGCGGTCGAGCGTGTCGAGACGATCCTGGTAGGTGCGCGTCGAGATCACCTGGCCGTAGAACTCCGGCGACGTGTCGAGATTGTGGTTGTAGTAATCGAGGCCCGCGTCGGCGAGTTCCTTGGCTTGCTCGTCCTCCAGCATGCCGAGCGTCATGCAGGTCTCGAGGCCCAGTTCCTTCACGCCGCGCACCATCTCGGTCAGCGCAGGCATGTGGCGCTCCTTCGGGTTGCGCCATGCGGCGCCCATGCAGAAGCGGCTCGCGCCGTTCGCCTTGGCCGCGCGTGCGGCGTCGAGCACCGCGTCGACGTCCATCAGCTTCTCGGCCTTCAGGCCCGTCTCGTGGTGCGACGACTGCGAGCAGTAGCCGCAATCCTCCTCGCAACCGCCCGTCTTGATCGACAGCAGCGTCGACAGCTGCACCGCGTTCGCGTCGAAGTGCTCGCGATGCACCTGCTGCGCGCGGAACATCAGGTCGTTGAACGGCAGCTCGAACAGCGCGACGACGTCGGCGACGCGCCAGCGCTGCGACGTCGGGGCGGCCACGGGGATCGCGTCGGGTTGCACGGCGGCGGTCTGGGCTTGGGTCATGGTGGTTTTCCTGTCGTGAATGCGGGGATCGGGGCGTCAATGCTGCGCGCGGCGCAGCGTGTCGACGAGCGCGGCGATGTCGAGCATCGCCGCGGCGGATTCGGGGGCGGCCGGCGCCAAGTGCGCGATGCGGCCAAGCAGCGGCGCGCGATGTTCGCGCGCGAGCCAGTCGCGGATCGCAGCGACGTTCTCGTCGGCGTACGGCATGGCCGGGTCGACGTGGTTCGCGACCCAGCCGGCGAGCGTGAGGCCGCGCTGGCGAATCGCGTCGGCCGTCAGCAGCGCGTGGCTGATGCAGCCGAGCCGCATGCCGACCACGAGCACGACCGGCAGGCCGAGCGCGACCGCGAGATCGGCCGTGTCCTGCGTGTCGTTCAGCGGCACGCGGAAGCCGCCGACGCCTTCGACGACGACGACGTCCGCGCGCGTCAGCGCCTCGCGGTGGCTCGCGACGATCGTGTCGAGGTCGATCGTCACGCCTTCCTGCGCGGCGACGATGTGCGGGGCGGCCGGCGCCTTCAGCAGGAACGGCGTGCGCAGCTCGGGCGGCAGCACGACGTTCGCGGCCGCGTCGAGCTGGTCGGCGTCCTCGTTGCGCCAGACGCCGTCGCGTTCAACCGCACCGGCGGCCACGGGCTTCAGCGCGGCCGCGCGCAGGCCGTGACGTGCGAAGCCGTGCAGCATCGCGGCCGACACGAAGGTCTTGCCGATCTCGGTGTCGGTGCCGGTGACGAAAACGGAAAGCGGTGCGTTCATGCGGTTTGCTCGCTGGCTTCGATGAGTGCGGTTTCCAGCCGCGCGAGATCGTCGAACGAATGCGCGGCCGACAGCGAGATGCGCAGGCGCGACGTGCCGGCGGGCACCGTCGGCGGCCGGATCGCGGGCACCCACAGGCCGTGCGCGTCGAGCGAGCGCATCGCCGCGAGCGTCGCGTCGTTGCTGCCGATCACGAGCGGCTGCACGGCCGTGTGCGAGTCGACCGGCTGCCAGCGTGTCATGCGCAGCAGCGCGCGCGTGCGCTCGATCAGCGCGGCGAGGTGCGCGCGTCGCGCATCGCCTTCGTCGCCGGCGATCACCTTCAGGCTTGCCGATACCGCATGCGCGACCGCGGGCGGCGCCGCCGTCGTGAAGATGTAGCTGCGCGCGCGCTGGATCATCCATTCGATCACGGTCTCGTGCGCGATGACGAACGCGCCCGCGACGCCGGCGGCCTTGCCGAGCGTGCCGACGTACACGAGGTTCGGCGAGCGCAGCGCGGCGGCCGCGAGCGCGCCGCGGCCCTGCGGGCCCAGCACGCCGAAGCCGTGCGCGTCGTCGACGACGAGCCACGCGCCGTGGCGTTCGGCCAGCGCGACGAGTTCGGCGAGCGGCGCGAGGTCACCGTCCATGCTGAACACCGTATCGCTGACGATCAGCTTCGTTTCGGCCTCCGACGCATCGAGCAGCGCGGGGAGCGCCGCCATGTCCGCATGCGGATAGACCTGCACGTTCGCGCGCGACAGCCGGATCCCGTCGATCAGCGACGCGTGGTTCAGCGCGTCGGAGAAGATCGTCGCGTGTTTGCCGGTGAGGGCCGTCATCGCGGCGAGGTTCGCCATGTAGCCGGTGCTGAAGTACAGCGCGCGCGGCGCATCGGAGAAGCCGCCCGCGAAGCCGGCGAGTTCGTCCTCGAGCGTCGCGTGCGCGCGCGAATGGCCGCCGAGCAGATGCGAGCCGCCGCTCCCGGAGCCATAGCGCCGCGCGCCTTCCGCGAACGCGGCGACGAGCGCCGGATGCGCGGCGAGGCCGAGATAGTCGTTGCTCGCGAAGCCGACGATGTCGCGGCCGTCGACGCGCATGTGTGCGTCGCACGCGGTGTCGGCGGTGCGGCGCACGCGGCGCAGGCCCTGCGCATCGAGTTCGGCGAGGCCGCGCTGCAGCGTGTCGAGCAGCGGCGCGGTCGTTTTCTGCGACGGCTGTTTCATCGCGCCGCCTCCGCGAGTGTCGCGTCGAGCGTGTCGCGCGTGCGTTGCGCGAGCCACGCGATGTCGTCGTCGCTCATCACGTACGGCGGCATCAGGTACACGGTCGTGCCGATCGGGCGCAGCAGCAGTTCGCGTTCGAGCGCGCGCTCGAAGAAGCGTCGCGAGAAGCCGCGTGCCGCGTCGCCGTCGAGCGCGACGTCGAACGCGAACAATGTGCCGCGCTCGCGCAGGTGACGCACCTGCGGGTGCGCGCCGAGCGGCGCGAGCGCGGCGCGCATCGCGGCCGACTTGCGCGCGTTGGCGGCGAGCACGTCGTCGCGCGCGAACAGGTCGAGCGTCGCGACGGCCGCGCGGCACGCGAGCGGGTTGCCGGTGTACGAATGCGAATGCAGGAAGCCGCGCGTGGTGTCGTCGTCGTAGAACGCCGCGAACACGTCGTCGCGCGTGAGCACGAGCGACAGCGGCAGGTAGCCGCCGCTGATGCCTTTCGACAGGCACAGGAAATCGGGCCACACGCCGGCCTGCTCGCACGCGAAGAAGGTGCCGGTGCGGCCGCAGCCGACCGCGATCTCGTCGGCGATCAGGTGCACGCCGAATTCGTCGCACAGCGCGCGCAGCCCGCGCACGTACGACGGATCGTGCATCGCCATGCCGGCCGCGCATTGCACGAGCGGCTCGACGATCAGCGCGGCGATCCGGTCGGCGCGTTCGGCGAACAGGCGCCGCACGTCGTCGAGCGCGCGGCCCGCGACGTCGGCGGCCGTCTCGCCCGGCAGCGCGCCGCGCGCGTCGGGCGACGCGACCACGTGCGCGTTGCGGATCAGCGGGTCGTACGCGTCCTTGAACAGCGCGACGTCGGTCACGCCGAGCGCGCCGATGGTCTCGCCGTGATAGCTGTTCGCGACGCACACGAACTCGCGCTTGTCCGCGCGGCCGCGGTTGCGCCACGCGTGGAAGCTCATCTTCAGCGCGATCTCGACCGCCGACGCGCCGTCCGACGCGAAGAACGCATGGCCGAGCGTGCGCGCGGTGAGCGCGTGCAGCCGCTCGGCGAGCTCGATCGCCGGCTCGTGCGTGCAGCCGGCGAGCATCGCGTGCTCGAGCGTGTCGAGCTGGTCCTTCAGCGCCGCGTTGATGTCCGGGTTCGCGTGGCCGAACAGGTTCACCCACCACGAGCTGATCGCGTCGAAGTAACGGCGGCCGTCGCGGTCGTACAGCCACAGGCCCGCGCCGCGCGCGACGGGAATGAGCGGCAGGCGCTCGTGGTGCTTCATCTGGGTGCAGGGATGCCAGACCGCGCGCAGGCTGCGCGCGACCCAGTCATCGGTGGCTGGCGTACTCAAGGCGACTCCGGGGAGTAAAACGGCGGCGGGTATCGAACGGGACACCGCGCGGCGACAGACGGAAAACGCGCTGAGATTAGCGTGTTCCGCCGCGCGTTGCACTACCGGTTACAAACACCGCAAAGCCTTGCCGGGCGGGAGTTCGGCGCAGATCCGGGGTGCTCGGGACGGTACGCGCCAGATGCCCCGAAATGACCGCAGATGACGACGTTCGAGTGACACCCCCCGACAGAAAAAAATCGTCGGGCGGGCGGGCGCGGGAGGGGTGAAAAATCGGGGCGGGAAGGGAAAAGGGGCGCGAAGTGTGGCGCAATGCGACCGGCGACTAGCAACCTGCGACCTGCGACCTGCGAATGGCGAATGGCGAATGGCGAATGGCGAATGGCGAATGGCGAATGGCGACCTGCGAATGGCGACTAGCGACTAGCGACTAGCGACTAGCGACCGGCGACTAGCGACCGGCGACCGGCGACCGGCGACCGGCAAATGGCGCGTTGAATCAGGCGCCGCTGGCGTTCGGAACAGGCGGGAAAAGTCCCGCAAAGGCTCTCAGCGGATGTTACGAGCGGGGTGCTCAGCCCGCGGACTCACAAGAGCGCGAGAACGGGCATGCGAACGCCGCTGCGGACCGCACGCTCACGAAACGGAAGAGGGGAAAGAGACGTGGGTAGAACGCGATCCTGACGCGCGTCGCGACACGCGCGCGTCAGCGCGAAGCCAAGGCGCGCGCGTCGGCGTCGCCGTTGTCGGCCGTCTGCGTCGCATTCGCGTTCCACACGACGCGGTCGTTGACCGCATACAGCTTGCATGCGCCCGCGCCCTGCTTCGAGCAGTTGTCGAGCGCGAGCGCCATCGGATCGTCGCCGCCTTCGGCCCACGACCACGCGCCTTCAGCCGACACCGCGAACGCACGGCTCGGATGCTGGCTCAGGAAGCGGCGATAGCCTTCGCGGCCGGCTGCGTCGAGGAACGGCACCGCCTCGACCGCGTCGATCGACGCATAGCCGGTCGCATTCGGCTCGTGCGGGTTCGCGACCGCATAGCGCACCGAGGTCGGCAGGTTCAGTTCCGCGAGGAACGCATGCACGGCCGGCCACCACACGGGCACGCCGTCGCGATCGACGATCAGCCGGTGCGCGTCGTCCTTGTAGCGGCCGAAATCGATGAACTGCGCCTGCGTGCCGTGCGACACGTAGGCGTCGTGCATCTGCGCGACGAGCGCGGGCGTCCACACCGAATCGTTGTCGCCGTACAGCCACAGCGACCGCACGGCCGTATGCGCGCCGTACTGGTCGAACGCGTCGACGAGATTGCGCTGCCAGCCGTCGCAGAGGTCCTGGCGCAGCCCGCCGGAGAAGTTGATGATGCCGCGCACGCCGGGCGCCGCCTCGGTACCGTATGCGACCGACACGAGGCCGCCGTGCGACGTGCCCGCGACGACGATGCGCGACGCATCGATGTACGACTGACGCGACATGTAGCGGACCGTCGCGTCGACGTCGGCGGCCTGCACGAGGCCGTTCTTGCCGACGTTGCAGCCTTCCTGCTGGTACGCGCCGCCCGAACCGGCGAAGCCCTGGCGGTTCGGCGCGATCACCGCATAGCCGCGGCGCACGAATTCACGCGCGAACGCGAGCGGCCGGCTGCGCGGCTGCTGGTGAAGATCGCCGGTGTTCTTGCCGTGGTTGAAGACGACGAGCGGGAACGGGCCGGGGCCGTTCGGCTTGAACAGCGTGGCCTCGAGCATCACGGCGCCCGAAGCATCGGCCGGAATGCTGACGATTTGTTCGTTGAGGTTCGCGGCGACCTGCGGGAGGCCCGAATCGCCGTAATCGAAGCGCTCGGCGTGGGCGAGCGAGCCGCTGGCCGTGGCCGCGCCAGATTGCGCGTTCGGCGCCGTACCGGCCTGAGCGGCCGACAGCGCGCAGGCCGCCATCCATCCCACCAATACCTTGCTGAACGCCATTCGTAAGCCCTGCCATGCAACATGACCAATCTGACGGCCATCCTAGCCCGACAAATTCAGGTTGTGCAATGCGGGAATTACCCGGCGTCTGACATGGCAACTATTTGTCAGCGTTCACTTACTTCGCCGTCGACATAGCGCCAGAAACCGTGCTCGTCGCGTGTGAAACGACTTGTCTCGTGGAGCCTGTACGCACGCCCGCCGACCTTGTAGCGGGCCACGAATTCGACCTCCGCGTGCTGTTCGTCGAGCCGGGCATGGCGTTTGACGGCGAGGCCGAGCCAGCGAGGCGCGTCGGGCGCATTCGGGTCCGCATCGAGATCGGCCGGGCAGGTGCGCGCGTCCCAGGTCGCGCGCAGATAGTCGGTCGCGCCGAGCACGTACGCGCTGTACCGCGAGCGCATCAATTCGAGGGCGGTCGGCGCGGCTTCGCCGCCGTCGATGAAGCGGCCGCAACAGGCCGCATAGCGCGGCGCCGGGGCTTTGCCGGCAGGGACGGGGGACGCGCCGCCGCACGGGCACGCGTCAGGTCGGTTCAAAATCATGCGATTCGGGAATTAACGACGCCGGGTTGTCATGCCGGCTCACCAGCTGAGCTCGACGCCGTCGTACTGGAAGAAACGGCCGTTGGCCTGCGACACGTCCGCGCCGGCTTCCGCGATCACGCGGCGCATGCCGGTCACGCTGGTCTCCGGATCGATCGCGGCCTGCGCGCCGCCCATGTCGGTGCGCACCCAGCCGGGATGGAGCGAGATGCAGGCGGCGTGGCGCGTCTGCAGCGATGCGATGCGCAGCACGTCGTTCAGCGCGGCCTTGCTCGCGCGGTACAGCCAGCCGGTCGTGCCGGTCGCCTCGGCGATGCTGCCCATCCGGCTCGAGACCACCGCCAGCACGCCGCGCGCGTCCTCGACGAGCGGCAGCAGGATCGGCAGCAGTTGCATCGGCCCGCGCACGTTCGTATGCATCACCGTGTCGAAATCCTCGGCGCCGATCGTTTCGACCCCTTCGGTGCGCGGCCCGTACACGCCCGACACGAGCACCGCCGCGTCGAGCCGTTCGCCGTCGAGCTTCCAGCCGAGCGCCGCGATCTGTTCGGGCTGCGCGATGTCGAGCGCATGCGCGTGCGCGCCGCGTTCGCGCAGTGCGGCAAGCGATGCGTCGTCGCGCGCGGTCGCGATCACGTTCCAGCCGTCGCGCCGGTATTGCCGGACGAATTCGCGTCCGAGGCCGCGCGATGCGCCGACGATCAGTACGGTTTTCATGTTCGCCGCTCCTTTGCATTGCACCGCCGTCGCGGCAGTGCCGGTGTCAGATCAGTTCGACGGCCGTCGCGGCCGCATGACCGCCGTTGCGCCGGCTGGCGTGTGCGCACGGCGCACCCGTCGCGCGACGGGATGCAGGGGGCGCGGCCCCGCCATCATGATGCACCTTCAGCCGGATGGCGCGCGGCGGGGCGCTGGCGTGCCGCGCCCGCGTGGCCGCGCACGTCGGCTACTTCGAGTCGGTTACTTCGCGTCGTCGCACGGCTTCAGCGTGGCGGCGACCGCCTGCGCGACGTCGTCGAGCCGCGCGGCGTCCGCCGCGA
The DNA here is from genome assembly GCF_003853505.1 of Burkholderia sp. Bp9015. Lineage (NCBI taxonomy): Bacteria > Pseudomonadati > Pseudomonadota > Betaproteobacteria > Burkholderiales > Burkholderiaceae > Burkholderia > Burkholderia sp. Bp9015. The sequence continues at coordinate 13,619 of NZ_QTPZ01000035.1, read as the reverse complement.
CCATGTCGTTGTCGGGCGCGTGCTGGCCGCGCGCGGTCAGCGCCGCGACGCAGCGCTTGTAGGTTGCATCCAGCGCGTCGAAGCTCGACACGGCCATCCCGAGGTTGCGCATCCGCCCGTCGTGCACGCCGTACACGAGCCCGTGCACGGTGAGCGACTGGCCGCGCGCCCATGCGTCGTTGACGATCGTCGTGCGGCATACGTTGACGACCTGCTCGATCGAGTTCAGCTCGATCAGGCGGCGATAGCGCGCTTCGCCGACCGGCCATTCGTCGAGCAGTGCGGCGTGGCGTTCGCGCACGTCCTGCACGTGATGCAGCCAGTTGTCCGCGAGGCCGACGCGGCGGTTGTGCAGCGCCGCGTTCACGCCCGAGCAGCCGTAGTGGCCGACGACCATGATGTGCTTCACGCGCAGGATGTCGACCGCGAACTGGATCACCGACAGGCAGTTCAGGTCGCTGTGCACGACGACGTTCGCGATGTTACGGTGCACGAACACTTCGCCCGGCGGCAGGCCGATGATCTGGTTCGCGGGCACGCGCGAATCCGAGCAGCCGATCCACAGATATTCCGGCGCCTGCTGGTCGGCGAGACGCGCGAAGAAATCGGGATCGTCGGCGAGCTGGCGCTTGACCCAGGCGTCGTTGTTGTCGAACAGGTGTGAAAGCGGATTGTCTTGGGTATTCATCGGTGTGGATTCCGTTGGCGGAAGTCAGGTCGATAACGGGTTTGGTTCGATCGGACGGTGCGTCAGGCGGCGCGCTGCGCGTCGCTTGCGTCGTCGCCGGCGTCACCGGCGTCCGGCGTCGCGTCGAAGCGCTCGGGGTAGCGCACGCTGAAGCGCAGCGACACGTCGTACGGGTAAAAATCGGGCAACTCGCCCTGCAGCAGCTTGTCCTTGCTGGCCTGCCACAGCGCGGGTTCGAAAAAGTCCGCGTGATGCTTCATGAAGACCGTCCGCACGCGCGGGTCGCCGAGCAGGAACGGTCCGTAGGTTTCCGGAAAGATGTCGTGCGGGCCGACGGTATACCACGGTTCGCCGGACAGCTCGTCTTCCTCGTTGCGCGGCGGCGGCACGCGCCGCACGTTGCAGTCGGTCAGGTACTCGATCTCGTCGTAGTCGTAGAACACGACGCGGCCGTGGCGCGTGACGCCGAAGTTCTTGTAAAGCATGTCGCCGGGGAAGATGTTGGCCTTCATCAACTCCTTCACCGCGTTGCCGTACTCCTTCACGCCGTGCTCGACGTCCGCGTCGGTGCCGTTCTGCAGGTACAGGTTGAGCGGCGTCATGCGGCGCTCGATGTACAGGTGCTTGATCACGAGGTTGTCGTCCTCGTATTCGAGCAGCGACGGCACTTCCTTTTCCAGCTCGCGCACGAGCGCATGGTCGAGCCGCGACAGCGGCAGCGCGACGCTCGAATACTCGAGCGTATCGGCCATCCGCCCGAGACGGTCGTGGCGCTTCACGAGCTGGTACTTCTCCATGATCTGCGCGCGCGTCGTTTCCTTCGGCGGCGGGAACTGATCCTTGATGATCTTGAACACGTACGGGAACGACGGCAGCGTGAACACGAGCATCACGAGGCCCTTGATCCCGGGCGCGATGATGAAGCGGTCGCTCGAATGCGACAGGTGGTGCAGCAGGTCGCGGTAGAACAGGTTCTTGCCCTGCTTCTGCAGGCCGACCGACGTGTAGATCTCGGCCTTCGGCTTGCCCGGCATGATCGTGCAGAGAAAATCCACGTACGCGGACGGCACGCCCATGTCGACGAGGAAATACGAGTGCGAGAAGCTGAAGATGATCTGCAGCAGGTCGCGGCGCAGCAGCACGGTGTCGAGCGCGAGCAGGCCCGGGCGCACGTGGCGGATCGGCACCGCGAACGGCAGCACGCGATCGGCGTTGATGATGCGGCCGACGATGTACGCGCTCTTGTTGCGGAAGAACAGCGACGACAGCACGTGGATCTGGAAATTCGGCGCGGCGTCGAACTGGCCGAATTCGTCGCTGATCGCCTGCATCACGCAGCCGATGTCGCGCGTGAGATCCTCGAACGGCGGCTCGAGCTGGAAGTTCGTGACGATGCGCTCGAGCGTGGCCGCGAGCCCGTCGGTGCCCGGGTAGTACGCGCGATAGGTCGGCTTTGCGGCCGGCTCGTCGTTCTCGAGGTATTCGGTCGAGATCGCGGGCCGCACGAAGATGAAATCGTTGCTGAAATACGAGCGGTGCAGGATCTTGCAGCACACCGAATTGAAGAACGTTTCCGCGCACTCGGGCTGGCGGTGCGACGTGAGCAGGCCGATGTAGTGCAGCTTGATCTGCTGCCACACCTCGTCGTCGATGTTCTCCGCGTCGTATTCGTCCTCCAGCAGCTCGACGCACTCCTGCACGCGATCGTCGTACGACGTGATCCGCTCGCGCGCGAGCCGCTGCAGGCCGTGCCAGTCGGCGCGCTCGAATAGCGTCTTCGCCTCGACGGCGGCTTCCCGGAAGATCCGGTAGTGGCGGTCGAAGTATTCGAGCATCGTCTGCGCGACGTCGAAGCCGATTTGCGACGACAGCAGTTTGGGGAAGTGATTCATCGCGTGCAGGCTCGTTGAAGAGGGGCTGTAAGCACTCGCCATTTTAGCGCCCAAGTCGGCGTTTCAATGACTTTCGGGGTCCCGCGCCCAAGCGCCGTCAATGGGCGGGTTGCTCGCCGTTGCATGCCGTTCGATGCATCTTCGCGTAAAGATACGGGTACGGAACCGATTCTGACACGAACTTTTTTTGACCGTCCGGCGCGCGCCGGCACGCGTTTCGCGCGACGGCGATAGAATCGACGCGATGCCCGCCGCGGCATGCCGCGCGCTCCTGCACTTGCATTCGCACCCGCGCCCGCATTCGCATTCGCACCGATAACGACGAGACACCCCACCGATGAACGCACTGGAACACCAACTCGACTATCCCTTCGCCGACACGCTGCCCGTCGCGGGCGACACGTTCGAGGTCGCGCCCGGCGTGCGCTGGCTGCGCATGCCGCTGCCGTTTTCGCTCGATCACATCAATCTCTGGCTGCTGCGCGACGAGATCGACGGACAGGCCGGCTGGACGATCGTCGACTGCGGTATCTCGTCGGATGCGATCCGTACGCACTGGGAACAGATCTTCGACACGCATCTCGACGGGCTGCCGGTGCTGCGCGTGCTCGTCACGCATTGCCATCCCGATCACTTCGGCCTGGCGAACTGGATCTGCGAAGGCGGCGACCGGCGCCGCTGGAACGTGCGGCTGTGGATGACGCTCGGCGAATACATGTTCGGCTGCCTGATGGCGGCCGGCAACGGCTCGAACGCCGGCGGCGCGGCCGCCGCCGATCACTTCGCGCGTCACGGGCTGACCGATCCGGCCGCGCTCGACAAGCTGCGCAACCGTCGCAGCTATTACTCGGACCTCGTGCCGGCCGTGCCGCCGCGCTACCGGCGCCTGCGCGAAGGCGACCCGGTGACGATCGGCGCGCGCACGTGGCGCGTCGTCACCGGCTACGGCCATTCGCCTGAACATTGCGCGCTCTACAGCGAAGCGGACGGCGTGCTGATCTCCGGCGACATGGTGCTGCCGCGCATCTCGACCAACGTGTCCGTGTTCGATCTCGAACCGGAAGCGAACCCGCTCGCGCTGTACCTCGAATCGCTCGGCCGCTACGAGACGATGGCGCCCGACACGCTCGTGCTGCCGTCGCACGGCAAGCCGTTCCGCGGCGTGCGCACCCGCATCGCGCAACTGCGCGCGCACCACGACGCGCGGCTCGACGAAGTGCGCGTCGCCTGCGCGGAGAAGCCGGCGAGCGCCGCCGACATCGTGCCGATCATGTTCCGCCGCCGCGAGCTCGACATCCATCAGATGACGTTCGCGCTCGGCGAGGCGCTCGCGCACCTGAACCTGCTGTGGCTTGCGGGCGAACTCGTGCGCGAGCAGGGCGACGACGGCGTGATTCGCTTCGCGCGGGCCTGAGCGCTGCCGGCCCGACGTTCCCTCGTTTTCAGCGTTCAACCCGGTCCGTGCCGTTCCAACAACGCGAAATCCGTCGTCCCTATCGGCAAAGGCCTGCTCGAATCGGAGCGGCTCGTCAGGCAGCGGTTCGTCGAATCGGACATCACGCGAAACGACGAACGACCGTGAGCGTCAATCACGCGACGGGTTCGTAACGCCACCCGTCGCGCTGCCATTGCATCGTGTGCGTCGGCGCGAGCGCCGCGAGAAACGCGGCGTCGTGCGACGCGACCACCAGCGCACCGGGGAAGCCGGCCAGCGCGGCTTCGATCGCGCGCACCGATTCGAGATCGAGGTGATTGGTCGGCTCGTCGAGCAGCAGCAGCTGCGCGGGCGTGCCGCGCCACAACGCGCACGCGAGCGCGGCTTTCAACCGCTCGCCGCCGCTCAGGCGCTGCACCGGCTGCGTCGCGCGCGCGGCATCGAGCTGCAGCAGCGCGAGCCGGCTGCGCAGCTCGCCTTCGGCGAGCGGCGTAGCGAGGCTGCCCAACTGGTCGACGATCGAGCGCTCGGGATCGAGCAGCGCGAGCCGCTGGTCGAGATACGCGGCGCTCACGTGCGTCGCGCAGGTGCCCGCGCGCGGCGCGAGTTCGCCGGAGAGCATGCGCAGCAACGTCGATTTTCCGCAGCCGTTCGGGCCCGTCAGCGCGATGCGCACCGGGCCGCTGGCCGACCACGTGATCGCGTCCGCGCGCCCGGCGGTGCGCCACGGCAGTCGGGCGCGCTCGAGCGTGAACAGCTGGCGGCGCGCGCTGACCTCGGTGCCCGGCAGCGACACGAGCACCGGCGCGTCGGCTTCGACGCGCGCGGCTGCGTCCTGCACGCGTTCGTCGAGCGTCGCCTTGAACGCGCTCTGGTCGCGGCGCACCTGCCCCATGATGTTGCGCGCGGCGCCCTTGCGCCGCTGCTTCGCGCCCGACGACAGGTTGGCCGTCTTCGCATCGCGCAGCGAGCCGGCCGCGTGGCGCTGGATCGTGTCGTGTTCCTGTTCGAGCCGGCGCCTGGCGCGCCCGCGCTCGGTGCGCGCATGCTCGAGCGCGGCCTGCGCGGCATCCTGTTCCGCGTCGCGTTGCGCGCGATACAGCGCGTAGTTGCCGCCGTAAGTACGCACGCCGTGCGGCGTCAGCTCGACGATGCGCTGCACGTGCGCGAGCAGCGCGCGGTCATGGCTGACGATCACGATGCCGCCGCGCCAGCCGTCGAGTGCCGTGCGCAGCCACGCGCGGCCCGGCGCGTCGAGGTGGTTGGTCGGTTCGTCGAGCACCAGCAGCCCGGCCTCCGAGAGCAACGCGCCGATCAGCGCGACGCGCGCCATCTGGCCGCCGCTCAACGCATGTGCCGGTGTATCGGCGCGCACGTCGTGCAGGCCGGCTGCGTCGAGCGCCGCGCGCAGCCGCTCGGCGAGGTCCCAGCGATCGCCGATCAGGTCGAAGTCGTGTGCGCTCGCGCGGCCGTCCGCGAGGCGCGCGAGGGCCGCGAGCGGCGCATCGAGCGTGGCGAATTCCGCGACGGTCCGCGTGGTGTCCGGTGCGTCGTCGTGCTGCTGCGCGACGTAGGCGACGGGCGTGTGCCGGTCGATCGCGCCCGCGCTCGGCGTGCGCCGGCCGGCGATCAGTTGCGCGAGCAGGCTCTTGCCGGCGCCGTTGCGGCCGACGATGCCCGTCGGCGTGCGGTCGATGGAAAGGTCGAGCGAATCGAACAGCGTGACGCCGTCGTCGAAGCGGAAGGAAACGTGATGAAGCGCGACGAGCGCGCCGGTCGGCGTGGCAGCAGCCATAAGCACCTCCGAAAATGCGTGAAACCCTTCGCGCGCGGCGTGCGAGGCACGGCGGCGAAAACATTTTTGGGAAGGCTTAGTTGTTCACTTCGGCTGGCGTCCGGTATGAGGAATGAGCGCGCAGTGTAGCAAGCGCGGCGCGCGGGCCGCAAGCGACGGGCCGGGGCGCCGTCGCTTGCGCGCCACGCGCGGTTACTGCACGGCGACTGCCGCGAAGTTCTGCCGGCCGAACGGGCTGACGTGATAGCCGCTCACGTTCGCACGCGTGAGCGCGGCCGCGGTCGGGTAGCCGAGCGGAATCCACAGCGCCTCGTCATGGATGATCTTCTGCGCCGATTCGTACAGCTTCGCGCGCTTGCTCTGGTCGGCGGTCGACTTGCCGTCGGCGATCAGCTTGTCGAGCTGCGCGTCGCAGAAGCGCGCGAAGTTGATGCCCGACTTCACCGCGTTGCAGCTGAACAGCGGCGACAGGTAGTTGTCCGGATCGCCGTTGTCGCCGGCCCAGCCCATGAACAGCATGTCATGCTGGCCGAGCTTCGCCTGCTTGATCAGCTCGCCCCACTCGATCACCTTCACCTCGGCCTTCACACCGATCTTCGCGAGGTCGGCCTGCAGCAGTTCCGCGCCGGCCTTCGGGTTCGGGTTCAGCACGCTGCCGGTCGGGCGCGTCCAGATCGTCGTCGAGAAGCCGTTCGGGAAACCGGCCGACGCGAGCAGCTGCTTCGCCTTCGCGGGATCGTACGTATACGGCGCGACGTCCTTCGCGTAGCTCCACGTGTTCGGCGGATACGGGTTGTTCGCGGCCGTCGCCGTGTTGTCGAACACCACCTTCAGGTAGGTCGCGCGATCGAACGCGAGGTTCAGCGCCTCGCGCACCTTGTCGTTGTCGAGCGGCTTCTTCTGCGTGTTCAGCGCGACGAACGCGGTCATGAACGCGGGCGTCTGCACGACCTTCAGCGCGCCTTCGCCCTTCGCGGCGAGCACGTCCTGCGGTTTCGGCGACAGCGCGATCTGGCATTCGCCGGCCTTCACCTTTTGCATGCGCACCGACGGGTCGGGCGTGATCGCGTAGATCAGCCGGTCGACCTTCGGCTTCGCGCCCCAGTAGGCCGGGTTCACGTCGTAGCGGATCAGCGCGTCCTTCGTGTAGCTCTTCAGCACGAACGGGCCGGTGCCGATCGGCTTCGCGTTCAGGTCGGCCTGCTTGCCGGCCTTCAGCAGCTGGTCCGCGTATTCGGCCGAGTAGATCGACGCGAAGCCCATCGTCAGGATCGGCACGAACGTCGCGTTCGGCTCGTTCAGCACGAACTTCACCGTGTTGTCGTCGACCTTCGTGACCGACTTCACGAGTTTCACGAGGCCCATCGACTGCGCGTGCGGGAAGCCGCTCGCGCCGGCCACCTTGTGCCACGGGTTCGCATCGTCGAGCATCCGCGAGAACGTGAACACGACGTCGTCCGCGTTCAGCGGGCGGCCCGGCTTGAAGTAGTCGGTGGTCTGGAACGCGACGTTCGGGCGCAGATGGAACGTGTACGTGAGGCCGTCGGCGCTCGCTTCCCATTTGTCGGCGAGCGCGGGCACGACCTTCTTCGCCGCTTCGTCGTACGACACGAGCGTGTTGAAGATCACGTCGGCCGATGCGTTGGTCGTGACGAGCGAGTTGTACTGCACGACGTCGAAGCCGTCCGGGCTCGATTCCGTGCAGACGGTGAGCGGCTTGGCGGCGGCGAGGCCGGGGGCGGCGAGGGCGGCGGCGACGGCGGCCGCGGCGAACAGCTTGACGTGCATAGGTTCTCCCACGTTGCTTGTGATTTTTGCTGGGTGTCGGAATGCGGGCGTGGCCCGGTAACAGGCGGGGCCGGCGCGGCTGGCGGATAGCATACCGTCAAAGCGCGCGGTGCGTGAAAAAAGGCGCCGGAACGCAGCGAATTGAGCGAGAAACGGCTGCGTTCGCGACGGAATGCGTGCTGGGGCGGCGCAGCGGCGGGGAGATGAGACAGGCGCGACGGCGAACGACCGGCGGCCGAGATGGGGGGCGGGGAAAGCGCAGGCCAAAGCGGATCGGCGAGGATCGGTGCTGATCGACGCGAATCGGCTGGATCACCGAATCACCGAATCACCGAATCACCAGAATCGGCAGAATCGCCGCGCCGGCTGCGGCGAGTCGTGTGGAAGGAGGAGCGGTGCGTGCGACGTTGGCGCCGCACTCAATGCGCGCCGGCCTTCGGCTTGCGCGGTGCCTTCTCGAACAGGCGGTCGTAGAGCCAGCGCGGCAGCACGTGCAGCACCTTCGCGACGACGCCCATCTGCCACGGAATCACGCGGAACGCGTGCTGCCGCGCGATCGCGCGCGCGGCGCGGGCCGCGAAGCGGTCGGCGTCCATCAGGAACGGCATCCGGTACGGGTTGTGCGCGGTCATCGGCGTGCGGATGTAGCCGGGCGCGATCGTCACGACGCCGACACCGGCCGGGCGCAGTTCGACGCGCAGCGCCTCGAGATACTTGATCGCGGCCGATTTGGACGCGCTGTACGCACCTGACCCGGGCAGGCCGCGCACGCCGGCGACGCTCGCGACGCCGACCAGCGTTCCGTGGCGCGCGGCCGTCATCGGGCCGACGAACGGCTCGAACGTCGCGACCATCCCGTAGTAGTTGATGTCCATCACGTTGCGGAACGTGGCGAGATCGCCCTGGCCCGTGACGGCGCCCTGGCTGATGCCAGCGTTCGCGATCACGACGTCGGGGCAGCCGTGCGCGGCGATGAACGACGCGGCGGCCGTCGCGAGCGCGTCGGCGTCGCGCACGTCGGCGGAATAGACGGAGACGGACAGCTTGGGAAAGCGTCGCGCGAACGTATCGAGGGCATCAGTGCGGCGCGCGACGAGGGCGAGCGTGGCGCCCTGGCGGGCGTATTCCTCGGCCATCGCGAGGCCGAGCCCGCTCGACGCGCCGGTGATGAAGACCTTCAGCGGAGTAGTCATGCCGGCGCGCGGGCGGGGATCAGAGCTTCTTGTCCTGAACCTGCTTCACGAGGTAGTCGAGCACCTGCGCGGTACCCGGGATGCTGTTCGTGTAAGCCGGGCCCGTCTTGTACTTGCCCTGGACCACGATCGTCGGCACGCCGTCGATCGCGTAGTTCTTCAGCAGCTCGGCCGACTGCTTCACCTGGCCCTGCACGCTGAACGAGTTGTACGCGTCCATGAACTGCTTCTTGTCGACGCCCTGCGTCGCCAGGAAGTCGGCCTGCGCCTGCGGCGTCAGCAGGTAGTTCTTCTGCTTGTGGATCGCGTTGAAGATCGCCGGCGTGACCTTCTCCGAAATGCCGAGCGCCGACACCGCGTAGAACAGCTTCGAGTGCGGGAGGAAATCGTCGCGGAAGGCGACCGGCACGCGCTTGAAGTCGATGTTGTTGCCCTGCTTCTTCACCCAGGCCTCGACCGTCGGCTCGAATTCGTAGCAGTGCGGGCAGCCGTACCAGAAGAACTCGATGACTTCGACCTTGCCGGCCGGCGCGGACACCGGCTGCGGCGACTTCATCACCTCGAAGTCCTTGCCGGACACCGGCGCCGTGGGCGAAGCCTGGGCGAAGCCGGCTGCGGCCAGGCCGAGGGACAGAAGGAGCGTGCTAAGCAGTTTTTTCATGTTGTGGACGTCGAATCAGTTGCTCGGGTTACGAAACGTAACGGGTTCTGCGTGGGCGCGGCCGGTTGCTTACTGCTTCGTGAAACGGATCACCGCCGTGTCGACACCTGCATCGGACAGGCGCTGGCGGGCCGAGTTCATATCCTCGAATTTCGAGAACGGGCCGACGCGCACGCGGAAATAGGTCACGCCGCTGACATCGCGCTTCGACACCTTCGACTCGAAGCCCTGGAAGCCCAGCCGCGCGCGCTGCTGCTCGGCGTCGCCTTCCGTCTTGTACGCACCGACCTGCAGGAAGTAGCCGGTGTTCGCGTCGCTTGCGGTCGGCGGCTTCGCTGCCGCGGCGGACGTCGCGGACGGCGCCGGCTTCGGCGTGTTCGCGGCCAGTTGCTGTTGCTGCTGTTTCTGCGCGGCAGCCTGCTGCGCCTGCTTCTGCGCGGCGAAGCGCGCGAGGTCGTCCTCGCCGCCTTGCTGCTGCTGTTGCTGCGCCTGTTGCGTCTTCTTCGGCGGCGGCGGGTTGTCGGCCGGCTTCGGCGCGACGGCGACGCCATTGCCCGACGACGCGTTGTTCGATGCGGTGGTGTTGCTCGAGCCGCTGGTGTTGCCGGAGCCGTTCGTGTTGCCCGACGGCGGCACTTCGACGATCTGCGGTTCGGGCAGCAGGCCGCCCTGGGTCTGGTTCGCGGCCTGGCCCGGCGCGGTGTTGGGCGGCGCGGATTGCGCGGCCTGCGGCACCGGCTGGCCGGGCGTCTTGCCTTGCAGCGCGCGGTTCGGGTCGAACTGCTGCGGCTGGCTCGCGGCGTTGTCGGCCGGCGGCGGCGCGACCTTCGACACGAACGGCGACGGCGACCGCGTGATGTAGAGCGCCACCACCACCGCGATCGCGAGGCCGACGATCAGGCCCAGCACGATTCCAAGAAATGTCCCTCCGGCTTGTTTCGATTGCTTCGAAGTTCGGCGTGGTTGTGCCATTGCTTGAGTCACCTGCAAAAAGAATCGTGAAAAGGCTGCGACGGGCATCCGGCGGCGGGTGCTCCCGTCGCAGGCGCGCCTGCCGCAGCCATTCGCTGCCCGGTCCGGGCCGCTTACATCTTGGCGGGCGCGGACACGCCGAGCACCGCCAGGCCGTTCTCGAGCACTTGCCGGGTCGCGGCGAGGAGCGCGGCGCGCGCGTTGCGCGGCGCTTCGTCGTCGACCAGCACGCGCTCCGCATTGTAGAACGAGTGGAATTCACCAGCGAGATCGCGCAGGTAGAACGCGACCGCGTGCGGCGCCAGTTCGTTCGCCGCGTGCGTGAGCATGTCCGGATACTCGGCGAGCTTCTGCATCAGCGACACGGCCTGCGGGCTCGTGAGCTGCGACAGGTCGGCACCCGGCAGCTGCGCCGCTTCGACGTTGTAGCGGGACTTCAGTTCGTTGAGCACCGAGCAGATCCGCGCATGCGCGTACTGGACGTAATAGACCGGGTTCTCGTCGTTCTGTTTCAGCGCGAGGTCGATGTCGAACACGAATTCGGTGTCGGCCTTGCGGGAGATCAGGAAGAAACGGACCGCGTCGCGGCCGCGCGTGATGGTCGCCTCGTCGATCAGGTCGGGGGCTGCTTCCTGGCCCGGCGTCGCGCCGCCCGACCATTCGATCAGGTCGCGCACCGTCACGTAGCTGCCCGCGCGCTTCGACAGCTTCACTTCCTGGCCGTCGCGCATCACGGTGACCATCTTGTGCAGCACGTAGTCGGGATAGCCCTTCGGGATGCCGATGTGCAGGCCCTGCAGGCCCGCGCGCACGCGCGCGATCGTGCCATGGTGGTCCGAACCCTGGATGTTGATCACCTTCGAGAAGCCGCGCTCCCACTTCGTCACGTGGTACGCGACGTCCGGCACGAAGTACGTGTACGTGCCGTCCGTCTTGCGCATCACGCGATCCTTGTCGTCGCCCTCGTCGGTCGTGCGCAGCCACAGCGCGCCGTCCTGCTCGTAGGTCATGCCGGCCTTGATCAGCGCGTCGACCGTCTTCTCGACCCGGCCTTCGCTGTACAGCGACGACTCGAGGTAGTACTGGTCGAATTTCACGCCGAACGCCTGGAGGTCCATGTCCTGCTCGTGACGCAGGTACGCGACCGCGAACTTGCGGATCGCGTCGAGATCGTCGATGTCGCCCGCGCCGGTGACCGGCTCGCCGTCCTTCGCGGCAACCGTCTCGCGGTTCAGGTAGTCGCGTGCGATGTCGGCGATGTATTCGCCGTTGTACGCGGCTTCCGGCCAGCCCGCGTCGCCCGGCTTCAGGCCGCGCGCGCGCGCCTGCGTCGAGATCGCGAGGTTGCCGATCTGCACGCCGGCGTCGTTGTAGTAGAACTCGCGGTGCACCGCGTAGCCCTGGCTCGCGATCACGTTCGCGAGCACGTCGCCGAGCGCCGCCTGGCGGCCGTGGCCGACGTGCAGCGGGCCGGTCGGGTTGGCCGACACGAATTCGAGCAGCACCTGCTTGCCCTTTTCGCGATCCGACGTGCCGAACGCGCGGCCCTGGTCGAACACGGCGGCGATCACCGCCTGCTTCGCGGCGGCCGTCAGGCGCAGGTTGATGAAGCCGGGGCCGGCGATTTCGGCCGCGTCGACGAGCCCTTGCGCGGCCGGCTGGGCCGTCAGCGCGGCGACGATCTGCTCGGCGAGCTGGCGCGGGTTCGTGCCGAGCGGCTTGGCGAGCTGCATCGCGACGTTGCACGCGACGTCGCCGTGCGCGGCGACCTTCGGGCGCTCGAGCGTGATGGCCGGGGCGACGAACGCTGCGTCGGCGCCTTTCAGCGCGTGTGCGACCTGCGTGACGCTATCCGCGAGCAGGGCTTCGAGGGTCTGTTTGTGAGCTGGCAGCATGCTGGTAGAAGGCTTCGTTGGTGGCGGCCGGAAACGCCGGCCGGCCGGCGCGCTTTTTAAGCGCGCGTTTCAGGGATCGCAGAATTTTAACAGGTGCTAATATGCCGCTCAGGCGCCCCGCGTCCGCGAGGCCGGACGCCGGCCTGCCGGCGTCCCCCAACCGCGCCGCGCAGGCACAACAAGATGAAAAGGGAATAGTCATGATTACGTTCAAGAGCAAGGCGGCACAGGATCTCGACGTGCTGAAGGATTTCGCCGTATACGTGCTGGGCCTCGTCGGCAAGCAATTGGGCGAACGCGGTGTCATTACGCACGACGAACTGGACCACGCGATCGCGAAGCTGGAAGGCGCGGTCGCGCAGGCGAAGCAGGAGCGTGCCGAGCACGCCGGCCATTTCCACGAGGACGAAGACGACCACGCGCACCACGAAGTGCCGCCGAGCTTGGCGCAGCGCGTCGCACCGTTCCTGACGATGCTGCGCGAAGCGAAGGCCGGTCAGGCCGACGTGCACTGGGGCTTCTGAGCCGCGTTGCCCGCCTGACCCGATCGCGAGATCGCAAAGGCGCATGAAAAAGCCCGCTCGATGCGGGCTTTTTGATTTCGTCTGATCAAAAGGGCGGCGAACCGCCCCGGTCGTGCCCGGATCAGAGTTGCGGCGCGAGCGCGCGGCGCGCGTCGTCGAGCGACAGCTGCATTCGTTGCGCGTAGTCGTCGAGCTGATCCTGCCCGATTTTGCCGACCGAGAAGTAGCGGCTGTCCGGATGCGCGAGGTAGAAGCCCGACACGCTCGCCGCCGGCAGCATCGCCAGCGAATCGGTCACGCTCATCCCGATTTCGTCCGCGTGCAGCGCGGCGAACATGTCGCGTTTCACGAGATGGTCGGGGCAGGCCGGGTAGCCGGGCGCCGGGCGGATGCCCGCGTACTTTTCGGCGATCAGCGCGTCGTTGTCGAGCGTCTCGCCGCTCGCGTAGCCCCACAGCTCGCGGCGCACGCGCGCGTGCATCGCTTCGGCGAACGCTTCCGCGAAGCGGTCGGCGAGCGCCTTCAGCATGATCGCGCTGTAGTCGTCGTGGTCGGCTTCGAACTGCCTTTCCTTCACGTCGACGCCGAGGCCGGCCGTCACCGCGAACATGCCGATGTAGTCGGCGACGCCCGATTCCTTCGGCGCGATGAAGTCGGCAAGCGAGCGGTTCGGGCGCATCACGCCGTCGACCACCGGACGCACGCTCTGCTGGCGCAGGTTGCGCCACGTCATCAGCACTTCGGAGCGCGACTCGTCGGTGTAGATCTCGATGTCG